>JAEHKQ010000250.1 GCA_016838795.1 Nitrosopumilales archaeon | reverse complement strand
TCTTGTCATGTAGTATTCTGATTTGTAATATCATTTAATTGCATTTAATGAATTAGACAGTTTCGAATCAAAATGATTTAGCGAAATTGGAGTCTCTTTTTTTATTTACATTTGATACGAACTGTTAATCAGATAGAATTCTTTTGAAAATAATAAAGTGGACAGTAACCTTCCGAGATCAAACCGTTAATCCGTCGACTAGCGATCCACTGACCCTTGGTGAACGTATCAGAGTTTTAACTTAGTTAATTACTATCCAACAACTATAACGTAATCTTAAAATAAAAAGATGATCTTGATCGATTTCTAAAAAGCGATCTTTTGCGATCTAAATTAAGATCTGATTTATCTAAAAGTATAAGTACAATATGGAATTGGGCATTCAAAATGAATTTACAGTTGACAAGAAAGTCATGCGTGACCACTTTTCAAAGATTGCCTCAAAATATAGGAGTGTGAGAACAACTGACACAAAACCAATTTTACACATAAAAAATAGACTAAATGGAAAAACCAGAATTAACATTGCAGATGTTGGTTGCGGTGATGGAAGATATTCACTGGAACTTCTGAGATGTTTGGATGATGACTGCTTTCTTCACTGTATTGATACCAATGAAGAAATGCTAAGTCGTTTGGAAGATTACTTGACCGAACAAAATACTCTGAATTTTTGTGTCAGACAGGGTGATGCCAACAAACTGCCCCTAGAAAGTGATTCGGTGGAGTGTATTGTAACGTTTAACGCTATACATCATTTTGATATTCAAAAATTTTTAGGAGAAACATTAAGGTCACTCAAAGAGGATGGTCATTTGTTTATTTATACACGATTAAGAAATCAAAATTCAAGAAGTATCTGGGGCAAATACTTTCCATTATTTACTGAGATAGAGAATAGGTTGTATGAATTAGATGAATTGAAAAGACATATTCAACAAGCCGACATGAAGATTTATTCCACCAAAGTATTTGGATATCAAAGAGACTCTAGTTTGGAAAGACTTGTAGAACAAGCAAAGAATAAGCACTACTCTACCTTCGAACTTTATGATAGTACATTTGGAAATTACTTGGATGAATTTAGAAAAAATATTTTGAAAAATTATGAAGACATGGATAACATTACATGGCAAGATGAGAACATACTATTAGAAATTAAAAAATAACTCCATTAAAATGGTTGATTGAACAACAAAATTACCGAACTGTTGAAATCTAAGTAAATGATCTAATTAGCCATTTAATCCAGCAAAGAATTAAGAATTTTCAGGATTAACAGTTCGTATCAAATGTTAAATCCGTGAGAAATTCAAGACTTTTTGTTTCAATTTTCCGTGACGAGGAGCTATTCTTAGTCTCGAACCACAGCATGGACACCAAAGTCCATTCCATTCTGTAAATATATCGCAACGATTACATCGTTTTTGACCTTTTACGTATCTACTTCCATGTGATGGTTTGAAAGCCTTATACCTATGACAGATTCCTTTGCAAGTCAAATCAGATCATCATCATTCCAATAAAATCTGTATTTGTCTTCAATTTTAT
>JAEHKQ010000249.1 GCA_016838795.1 Nitrosopumilales archaeon | reverse complement strand
GTTCCCATGACTTTGAATCTACACGCTGATCTAGATGAAATTGTATACAAACACTCTGGAGGAGCAGGAGCCGGCGATGCACAACTTACACTAAGAAGCCAAATCCCAGGAAAAGTGATATCAATTGCTGTGAAAGAAGGGGCCAATATAAAAAAAGGAGACAATGTTTGTGTTTTAGAATCAATGAAGATGCAAGTTGGTATTAAATCCCATAAAGATGGAACCATCAAGTCTATCAAAGTTAAACAAGGCGGCACCGTTGCCAAGAATGATGTAATAGCAGAAATAGAATAAAAAAGAAAAACTAATTTCCTTTCTTAAGAAAGTCTTTGATCTCATCATAGTTTGGTTCAACTAGTGGGTCATCAGATACCCATTTGTAACCAATTGTTCCGTCTTTATTAATAATGAAAACAGAACGTTTTGCTGCGTTGTAATCTTTTATATGTAAAAGATGTGACATCAAAACATCATAATCCCTAATGGTTTTACTTTGATAATCTCCGAGAATTGGAAAATTGAAGTTGTGTTTTTCTTTGAATGCTTTGTTTGCAAAAGGTCCATCATTACTTATTGCAACAACATTAGCACCAAGTTGTGAAATTTCATCCCATGAATCTCGAAATGCACACAACTCTTTCTCACATACAGGAGAACTTGCAGCTACAAAAAATGACAGAACTATTTTCTTGTCATTGAACTCACTCAAAGTTCTCATCTTCATGTCTGTATCGACAAGTTCAAAGTCGGGAGCTTTGTCACCAACATTCAATGCCATGCAAAAAATTAATCCTTGCCATATTAAGGACTTTGCCAAAAACTTCCTTCTTAAAAAATTGAGATCCAAAAAAATGAGCATAGATTTTTATATTATTCGTAAGGTGTCAAAGCTACTTTGGTAGGGGAACTTGCGGGTAACTACAGTACAATTTTAATGATGTTTGGTTTTGCAGTGGTAGCTACCGCTCCAGCTTTGTTAATTTCTAGAATGATAGCCCCTCGGAAAAGAAGCAATCCAGTAAAATTTCTACCCATGGAATGTGGCCAAGTTCCTTCAGGAGCAGGTCGAACTCACTTTATGATGCAGTATTATGCTTACATTCTGATGTTTGTTGTTTTTGATGTTATGGCAATTTTCCTTTATGCATGGGGCAGCTCAATATTGAGTCTTCCAAGAACTGCAACCCTTCCAATTATTGCATTTTTGGCAATAATGTTTGCAGCAATGGCCTATGCGTTAGACCAATCTAGGAGACGTAACATATGGTAATGATAAATACAAATCTAAAGTATAGTGAGGTAAGGGTTTAGATTGCTAAAAGACTTGGTTACTCCACAAACCGCTAACGTATTTCTTGGCAAACTTGGAGATATTTTAGAACAAGCAATCGGTAAACCACTAGGCTACGCCATTAATTGGGGTAGACTTTGGTCACTTTGGCCAGTACACATCGAAACTGCATGTTGCAGTGTAGAGTTTGGAGCGGCATCTGGTCCACGATATGATGTTGAACGATTTGGCATCATTGAAGCATTTGGATCACTTAGACAATGTGATCTAGTTGTTGTGCAAGGAACCATTACAAGAAAAATGGCTCCCCGACTTCGTCTCGTATATGATCAGATGCCAGAACCAAAGTATGTCATAGCAATGGGTGCTTGTGCAATAACTGGAGGATTGTACTTTGATTCGTACAACGTTCTTCCAGGTATTGATGGAATTCTTCCTGTTGATGTGTATGTTCCAGGCTGTCCACCTAGACCTGAAACTCTTATACAAGGATGTATACTCCTACAGGAGAAAATTAAGAGGATGAAGGCTAGGAAGATTGTTTAATGAGTACTGAAAAAGATTCTGAACAGAAAGAGGCTCCTGCAGCAGAAAAGAAACAAGTTCCAGCTAAACTAGAAGAACAATTACCCAAGTTTGAAAAAGATTTGGCAGACAAAGTTGTCGCAAAATTTGGGGAAAAAACTGAAGTTGCGTTCTTAAAACCAGATAGAATTAGAATCAATGTAAAAAAAGACAACATCGAAGAGGTCGCAGAGTTTATTCGAGATGATTTAGGTTTTGATCATGCTGAGTCTGTTTCGGGTGTAGATTACCCAGAAGATAAAGAAATTGAAGTTGTTTACCACCTGGGCTCTTATACTGATCCTCAACTATCTAAACAAATTCTAACTTTAGCAACAAGAGTTCCACGAGAGGATGATCCAAAACCAGGAAACGATTCTACTCATTTGCCAAGTTTAAGAGAAATTTTCTACAGTGTAGAATTTCATGAACGAGAATGTTTTGAGATGTTAGGTGTTTACTTTGATGGTCATCCAGATAATAGAAGACTTTTGTTACCAGAAGATTGGGCAGACTTACCACCATTGAGGAAAGACTTTACAATAAAGGGAAGATAGAACATGACCAAACAATTACCACCAGGACTTTCACTTGAAAAAGTTGACGAGAAAATTATGACTCTCAACGTAGGGCCACAACATCCCGGCTCTGGTCATATGCGGCTTATTGTTCAAGTTGACGGTGACTACATTGTTGCTTGTGATCCTGATCCAGGATACGTACATCGTGGTGAAGAAAAGATGGCAGAATATAGGAATTATATTCTAAACATTCCACATCTTGAGAGACCAATAATTCATGATTCTTGTAACATACTTTATCCATATTGTTTAGCTGTAGAAGAAATACT
>JAEHKQ010000248.1 GCA_016838795.1 Nitrosopumilales archaeon | reverse complement strand
GCTTGTTAATAGACGAGTAGATGCTGGACTTGTTTTCTTAACTTCCCATGAAACAGTTAGACTAGTAAGAAAGGAACTTGGCAGTTACATTAATTCTAAAATCCAGAACGCAAATGTTCCAACCATGCCTGATTCATTTAAAGAGCCAGTTAGAAAATTAGAATCCTTAGCGAAGAAATTTCCAACTATAGTAGTTACTTCAACTGAATACCCCCCATGCATAAAACATGCTATAGAGGTCCTTGAAAAGGGAGAAAACCTGCCACATTCTGGAAGATTTATGCTTGGTACATATCTATTAAGTAAAGGACAGTCTGTTGAACAAATTGCCCCATTATTCAAAAATGCTCCTGATTATAATGAAAAAGTAACATTATATCAACTCAATCATCTAGCAGGTAGTTCAGGTAGCGGAACAAAATACATTTGTCCATCGTGTGAAAAATTAAAAACACAAGATCTTTGTTTTATCATACCTGAATGTGATGGAATAATAAATCCACTTCAATTTGGTAAGAAAAAGACTGTAAATGCATGACAATGATTTAAAATTATTAGAAGAATCTTTCAAAAAGTATTACTTTGATCATTTTGATTTAATTCATGTTCCAAATCGACCTTCTGAAAGAGAGTTTGGTTTTCAAAGATTTGATTCTGGCATGACCAGGCACCTTGCCATAAAGGACGATAAAGAATTGCACTTGATGCTAATGAATAATGTTCCTTCCGACGTCTATTGTTCTAATGCATGTTATTCCTTTCCAAATCTACCTATGAAAGAAAAAGATTGGAAGGAAGCAGATCTAATATTCGATATAGATGCAAAGGATCTAAAATTAGATTGTAGAAAAGATCATACTTGTAATAAATGCCAATCATGTGGTGAGATGTCTGTAAATTCTCCTAATTGTCCTAAATGTCAATCTTCAAAGCTTGAACAAAAGTCTATAACTTGCAAAAACTGTATTGATATAGCAAAACAAGAAGTAAAAAAACTAACTGGTCTTCTAGTTGATGATTTTGGTATTGAGCAAAAAAATATTCAAGTTTATTTTTCCGGAAATGAAGGATTTCATGTATATGTATATGATTCACAATACCAAAAATTAGGATCCAGAGAAAGATCGGAGTTAGCAGACTATCTAATGTTTCGTGGTGCTATTCCAGAAACATTTGGTTTTAATAGATACAAACCGGATAGATCATCTTTTTCTGATCTTAATGAAGAAGGATGGCGTGGAAGACTTTCAAAACACATCTTTGGTTCTAAATCAAAAAGATCAAAAATAATTTCACAAATTTTAACAAATGGCTATTCATCATTTCAAAATCAGCTTGATGATGCAAAAAATCTGATTGGTGTTACAATAGATCCCAATGTAACTATGGATATTCATAGAATTTTTAGACTTCCTGGCTCGTTGAACAGCAAGAGTGGACTTGTAAAGCAAAAATGTGATAATATTGAAGAATTCAACCCCTTTACAGATGCTTGTTTCATTGATGATTCTACAACTGAAGTATTGGCAAACTGTCCATTAGTTTTCAAATTAAAAAACAAAAAATTTGGACCATATAATAAGGAACAAATCACAGTGCCAAAATTTGCCGCAGTCTACATGATTTGTAAGGGATTAGCTACATCAGCGTAGAATTTTCACTAGTTAACAAATTCTTAAAGAAAATTATGATAATCAATGATTTTTTGTCTAGAATGTCTTTCCCCCTTGAGTTGGTAAGACATTAATTTATGATTCAATAAGCAAGTATGATTTTGTATAGCAACAGTTCTACTGAAAAAACTCCACCCCTTGATGTAGCCAAGTACATTCGATTAGGCGTAATTGTAGCCATCGGTTTAGTCATTTTTGCAATAGTTGGAACCCAGGGCATCATCATATCAATGAATTTTAGTGAATTTGGGGATGTATTCACAAAGCCATTATATTATTCGGTTGTATCAGCCATTCTTCTTTGTGCAATAGCATTGGTTCGAGTGAATATAGTTGCTCGCTCCTCAATTTTCTGGTATGGCGTTAACACTGCAATTTCATTTCTTAGTAAAGGAAGTATAGATCCAATTGCAAAGAACATATCAAACTTTAGAGATTTCAAATTAAGTTCTCCACAATTTGTAATCTGGCAAATTACAAAAATTCTTCTCTTTGGTGCATTTTTTTCAAACATTTTGTTTGGTTTTGCTGCAATAGCATTCTTTGATGGAAATGATTTTGGTATACAGAATATTCCAACATTGTTTACATTACCATTTGTAACTCCTCCAACTGATCCTTCTTATGCAACAGAAAAGGTAGTACCAATGATTCCAGCTCTACTAACTCTAATGCCTCCAATTCTTGCAGCTATTGGACTACGTCTTGGTTTGTATGTTGGATTGCATTCTATAATCAAGGTTGTAACATCCTATATCCATGATTCATCTGAAGGAAAGCCAAGATATCTAAATTATGTTTCAACTATGGAAGCAGTAGTTGGTATTGGTGTTCTTTGGGTCGGCTTTAATCTCTTCTTTACTGATGCAATTGATTACAATACAAGATACGCAATTGCAGGAACATTTGTAATCGGATTTGTTTTAATTCTGTTTTCATTTTTGGATAGAATTAGAGCTCGTGTGCTTACACACATGCTCAAAAGAGATGTCTACATTAGAATTTTGACAGTTATTGCAATAGCAATAATTGTAGGCGGATTAATGTCAGTAAATGACAGCATTGCTGATGCACGAAAGATTGAATATCTTGGACCATACACTGCACAGCAAATTGGAGTAAATCGATATTTAGGTGAACTAGATAAAATTATTGAAAATACTCATAATCCAAAATTACAACCAGTATCTCCAAATAATATAGAAAATTACATTAAACAAAATAATGATGTTTTAGATGTTATACGAGTATGGGATTGGGAGGCTGCATTTGCAAAATTAAAACCAGAAATTGGTTTGATTCCTTATGTTGATTTTGAGGATAATGATATACTCCGTTTCAATAATACCTTGTATTGGACAGCTTCTATGAAACCAGTATTGCCATCTTCTGTGACTGTAGCAGACAGGTGGTATAATGAACATCTTGTCTATACTCACGTTCCAAATGGTTTTCTAATCTTAGAAGCAACCGATGGTCTGATTGTAGACAGTGGTGAGTTTTTCCAACAAAGAGCAATCTATTATGGAGAAGGTGGTCTGCTTGAACAAACTTGGTCAGGATATCCTGTAAACCGGGGAGATGAAAGTGCTGAGTTATTGCAAGCATTCTACAACGGTGAAGGAGGGCTAACTATTCCACCACCATTAAGCTGGATTTTTGAGCCAAACTTTATGTTGTCGTTTCCAACAGAACCTATCCATGTAATGCGATACAAGGATATCGAGGAAAGAATGGAAACACTCTATCCATACTTTCTATATCATTTATTTGGAGGTGAATTAGATTCAATTCCTGTTACGGATGGAAAAAATTCCTATTGGTTAATGCCCCTTCTGGTTGGTTTTGATACACGTGACGTGCCTTGGTCAGCCGGTAATCCGTATATTAGATTGGTTGGATATGCTCTGATTGATGTCTACGATGGCAGCATAAGGTTACTTGAAGCAGGAGATGATTTCTTTACTCAAGCATTTGTCTCTCAATATTCTGATCAATTTGAACCAATCCCTGCGTGGCTTGAAGAACAAGTTCGATATCCAGTTGAGTTATTTAATTGGAAGACTGAGATGTACAACATCTATCATGTAACTAATGTTGATACATTTATTCAAGCAAACGAATTCTATGAGATTCCAAGAGGATTAGAAACTTACTTTATCGAAGCAAAACCTCCTGGGTTCGAACAGACCGAATTCATCGGACTGCTCTCATTAGAACTTAGAGGCTCTCAAGGACGAAACTTGGCCGGATTCATGATTGTAGAAAACGATCTTTCAAATCTAGGAAAGATGCAGTTCTATGAAATTCCTCTAAACTCAACTACCAAACTAATTGGACCTACAGCAGTTCGTGAAGCACTTGATAGAGATCCAGATTTTGCACAACTAAAAACCTTATTAAGAAATCCTAGAATTGGTGACAACATTTTGTATCAGGTTGGTGAACAAGATACTTACTTTATTCCAGTGTATACTGCTGGTGCGGGAGGAGTTGTTGCCCAACTAGGAACTATCGCTGCAGTCGGTGCTGCCTTTACAGGAGAATATTATGTAGGTCTTGGTGATACTCAGGAAAAAGCCTTTGAAGCTTATCTACAAAAACTTTCAGGAGTAGCTATTACCCCCACTACAACTAATGGAGAATCTGTTGAGCTAAGCAAAGCAGATCGAATTGAAACTATAAAATCCATTTTTGTTGAACATGAGATAGAAATCTTAGAGCCAACTAGTATTCAGATTCCATTATCATTCAAAGAGGGAGAGATCTTCTTCTTCACTGGAAAGGAACAGGAAGATACCGAGAAACTAATCTTTGAATTCATTGATGACTTTGTAAAGCCACGAAGTGAAAGAATATTCTTGTGGGAAGATGACAATGTTCTGAATTTTGGAACAATAATTGTAAGAGATGGTGTACCAGAGATGCATTATATTGCCATTGGGGTAGGCATCTAATTGTTATTGGTTGTCGATAATGGTTCTGTATACACAAAAAACCTCATTGACTTTCTAACGAAAAAAATAGAATTCGAAAGTATGTCTTACAATAAAATAAATCCCTCAGATCTATCCAAATACGATTCTTTTATTCTATCGGGTAGACGAAAAAATGACCAAAAAATAAATGCATTGAACTCACAAATTGTTAAGCATGCAATTCTAAAAACAAGACCACTTTTGGGAATTTGCTATGGAGCAGAAATTTTAACCCTTACTTTGGGCGGAACAATAAAGAAATCTAAATTTCCCCGAAATGGAACTCAAAAGATCAGTATTACAGAAAAAAATCCACTTTGTAATGAAAAAATTGATGTGTTCGAGAGTCATACTTACGAGATTTCAAGACTTGGTGATTCACTTGTAAGTATAGGCAATTCAAATTCTTGTAAAAATGAAATTATAAGATACAATAATTCCAATATTTTCGGAACCCAATTTCATCCTGAAATGACGATTGATGGGAAAAATCTAATTAAAAAATTTTATAATTTAAAATAGTCTTTAGCAACATAAGTTGAAATATAGTAAAAAAATAGCAAAATAATTGATTAAAAAATTAGAAATTCAAGTCAACGAAAAAGGGGAAATCGTTTCACTATCTTATCCAGAACT
>JAEHKQ010000247.1 GCA_016838795.1 Nitrosopumilales archaeon | reverse complement strand
GTTTTTGCTTGACCTATTAGTCCTATGATGAATATGTCATGCTTTGAAAGAATTGCTCTGTCAAGTGCAGGTAAAACATCATCATCGAATCCAATAATTCCTGGATATTTTGATCCACCAGTTTCAATTAATGAAATTAAATTTCTACGAAGTTGTTCCTTTGCTCCAACCAGCTTATAGTTTATTGCTAAAAGATCACGAAGTGTTTTGATATCTTTATAATCTTCAGGAAGTCCTGCTTTTATCTCAGTATATTTTGGATTGGAGTTATAGCTCTGTGCAACTATACTTGCAATGTCTTCTGTCAATCATATGGTTTCGTTTAGGTGGAATTTATAATATTTCACTGATTCAGTAAAATTTCGAATGGTTTTTTCAAAAAGCTAGCAGGGTTTTTATCGGGGTAAATTTGAATTTTGCATACTTGACTACTCAAGAATATAAGTACATTGTAAGAATTGTGGGAAATGATATTCCCGGAGAGCGAAAAATCCGAATTGGCTTAACCCAAATTAGGGGAATAGGTTATAATTTTGCTAATGCTATTTTAGACTCCCTTAAAATTAATCCAAATACAAACGTCGGTTATTTATCAGATTCTGAAGTTCAATCAATTGAAAAAATTTTGAAAGATCCTTCAGCTGTTAATTTTCCTTCATGGTTTCTCAACCGAAGGAAAGATGTAGAGACTGGAAAGGATACGCATTTGATTACATCCGATATTGCGTTTACTGTTAGAAAGGATGTTGAAAGGGAAAAAGCAGCTAATAGTTGGCGTGGATTTCGCCATACTTTTGGATTAAAGGTTAGAGGGCAAAGAACTAGAACTACTGGTAGAAAAGGAGGAGCGGTTGGTGTTGCTAAAAGTGGTAAAGTATTACCTGTCAAGACGGAAAGAGCGGTTCCAGCTGAGGGAGCGGCTCCAGCTGAGGGAGCGGCTCCAGCTGAGGAAGCAACTGCAGATGGAAAGAAAGAAGCCCCTGCGGGAAAGAAAGAAACCCCTACTGAAACTAAGCAAAAGTAGATGAAATAATTGGGAGATCCTAAATATCCTAGAAGACTTTGGAGAAAACCAAAACGTCCCTTAAATTATGAATTAAAAATGGAGGAACTCAAAACTCTTGGTACGTTTGGATTAAAAACAAAAAGAGAGCTGTGGAAGGCCCGCACAGAACTTT
>JAEHKQ010000246.1 GCA_016838795.1 Nitrosopumilales archaeon | reverse complement strand
TTTGTACAAAAAATTCCAAAAAATGGATGTGTTTTTGTTTGTAATCCAAATAATCCCACAGGAGAATTACTCTCAAAAAGTAAATTATTGAAAATAATAAAAATCTCAAAGAAAAAATCAACAATTGTTTTTGTTGATGAAACGTTTATAGAACTTGTACCTGACTTAAATGAATCAATAATCAAACAAGTCAAAAAATTTCCAAATCTTTTCATTTTGCGTTCGATGACTAAATCCTTTGGACTTGCTGGAATTAGAATTGGATATGGTATTGCAAGTAAACCAATCATTTTCACTCTAAATAAGCTAAAAATTCCTTGGAATGTTAGCGGATTAGCACAATATGCGGCAGGGGCTGCACTTTGTTCTACATCTTATCTTGACAAAACTAAGAAAATAATTAAAAAAGAATCACTATATCTGAAAAACTCAATTGCTAAAATTGTTGGATTTGAATGCCATGATGCTGCGGCAAATTTTATTCTAATTAAAACAAAACAAAAATCAAAAACAATACAAAAAAAACTATTAAAGAAAAAAATTTTAATTCGTGATGCATCTACATTTCGTGGGTTAAACAACAACTACATCAGAATTGCAGTTAAAACAAGAAAAGAAAATCAGAAGCTTGTCAAGGCCTTAATGAATCTGAAATGAAGTCATTAATGGTTCAAGGAACATCATCAGGAGCTGGTAAGACTACACTTGTCGTAGCTTTGTGTAGAATTTTTTCCGATGCAGGATATAATACAGTACCATTCAAATCCCAAAATATGTCGAATTACGTCTATCGAGGAAATGGTTTTGAAATTTCACGTGCTCAAGCCATTCAGGCCATAGCGGCAAGGTGCAAGATCACACCTGATCTTAACCCAATTTTGCTAAAACCTCGTGGGAACTACTATAGTCTTATTTATTTGAGAGGAAAACGATTTCGTAAAATGCATGCAACAGAATTTTACAATAAATTTGTAAATACCAAAGGAATCAATTTAGTAAAAGGTTCTTTGAAAACATTAACCAAAGATCATGATTTGATTATTTTGGAAGGAGCAGGGTCTCCAGCGGAAATTAATCTACAAAAATTTGATATTGCAAACATGAAGATAGCAGAGCATACAAAATCACCAGTTCTTTTAATAACTGATATTGACAGAGGAGGTTCATTTGCAAGCATTGTTGGCACACTTGCTCTATTAGATAAAAAATATCAAAAACTTGTCAAAGGTTTTGTAATAAATAAATTCAGAGGTGATCTTCATATTTTAAAACCAGGCTTTTCGAAACTAACACAAATTACCAAGAAACCTATTTTTGGAGTTATTCCAATGACAAAACTAGATCTACCGGAAGAAGATTCCTTAAGTGGTAAAGCAAAGGGACTTAGTTGGAATAAGAAAAACGTCGACAAAATAGACAGAGAGATTGACAAGTTAAGTAAATTAGTAAAGAAAAGTCTAAACATCAAAGCAATTGAGAGGCTGTTTAATTGATAATTGAATCAATAATGATAGTAGTATTTGCACTTGCATTAGATTTTGTAGCAGGTGATCCAAAGTCGAAACATCATCCAACTGCTTGGATTGGTAGTTTAATTGCGCAACTAACACCAAATGCTAAAAAATTAGGAAAACTTGGTGGTTTTTTGTTAGTGTTAGCCATTACAGCTGTTGTTTCAACTTTACTTATAGCATTAGATATTGGAATTAATTTCATCTCGGCCAATTATATTGAATTTATCATTTCAATAATCGCTGGAAGCATTCTTCTAAAGACAACCATTGCTATTAGAGGAATGGAAAAACATGCGTTGGCAGTGGTCGAATCAATTGATCAAGATAACCTTGATGCCGCACGAGACAAACTAGCCTTGATTGTAAAGCGAAATACGAAGGAATTAGATAAAAATCACATTCTCTCAGGCGTTCTTGAAAGTATAAGCGAAAATACAGTTGATGGAATAACAGGTCCATTATTCTACTTTGCATTGCTTGGTTTACCAGGCGCATTTGTATACAGAATAATAAACACAATTGATTCGATGATAGGATACAAAAATCCAATTTTCAAAAATGTGGGCTGGTTTGGCGCAAATTGTGATAAAATTCTAAATTATATTCCTGCAAGACTAACAGCATTTGTGATGGTGCTAAGTGCAATGATCGTTGGCGTTGATTGGAAAAACTCATACCAAATAATGAAAAGGGATGGAACAAAAACAGAATCGCTTAACGCAGGATATCCAATGGCAGCTCTTGCAGGTGCGCTACAAACCAAGTTTGAAAAAATTGATCATTATTCACTTGGGGAAGGAAGTTTTGAACTTACAAAACATCACATCAAATTCGCAATTATATTAATGAAAATGACATCAATTATTTTCTGTGGAATTGTTGTAATCCCAATCATTATTATATTATCATACATTGGATGGTGGATTCATGCTTAAGGAAATTAGTTCAGTATTTTCATTTTTAACAATTATTCCAACAAATAACGCGAATCTTGAAACAATTGCTAAATACATGTATCTTTTTCCGATTGTTGGAATTGTAATCGGACTTGTTGTTGGTGGTTTTGGTTATGGTTTATCATATATCGGATTAGAACCATTAGTTATCGGACTACTAGTGATGGGATCAATTGCACTAATCACTGGAATTCACCATACAGATGGTCTTGCTGACTTTGCTGATGGATTGATGGCAAAGGGAACAAAAGAGAAAAAACTCCAAGCAATGAAGGATCTTTCAACTGGTTCAGCTGGAATTGTGACAGTTGTTTTGTATATCATTGGTATGATTATTGCACTTTCATTATTCGAAGGCTATCTTTTGTTTCAAGCAATTCTTGTAAGTGAAATTATGGCTAAATTCTCAATGGTATTAATGGCTAGTACCGGCCAATCTGCAGCATTGGGCACAAATTCACCTTTCGTACAACTAATGAAAGATAAGAAAAAATTGGCTGCCTCAATTGCACTGACAATCATCCCCTTAGTTATTGTGGCTGGAAGTACAGGAATGATAGTGTTTGCAGCAGGTGTTATAGTTACATTGTTTCTAGTTGGATTATCCACTAGGAGCTTTGGTGGGATAACAGGTGATGTTTTAGGAGCATCTAACGAGTTTACTCGTTTAACTTCACTTTTGATCTTTGTAACAATATGATTGGAATTGTGATGGCTGGTGGGAAAGGCACCAGAATGGAATTGGAACAAGAAAAACTTCTTCTAAAATACAAAAAACCTGTAATACTTCATGTTATTGATGCACTTAATGAATCAAAATGTTTTTCAAAAGTAATGGCTATAACAAGTCCAAATTCCCCAAAAACCAAAGCTTTGTTAACCAAATCAAATATTGAAATAGTTGACTCGAATGGTACAGGTTTTGTCACTGATCTTAACCAAGTTTTAAGTTCAATTTTTGATCCTGTTTTTGTAACATCAGGTGATCTTCCTTTTCTTGATGGCAAAATAATTAAGAATATTGTATCTTTATACAATCCAGAAAATGTTTGGACAAGTATTATTGTAACAAAGGAATTTTTAGATTCACTTAATTTAACATCTGAGTTTATGGTAACATTTAATGATCAAAAGTGTTTTTTCACTGGAATCTCACTTATCAATACAAAAAAGATCAATAATCTAACACAAATCAAGGAAACATTTCAAATTCTTGATGATAAGCGAGTTGCTTTTAATTTAAATACAAAACAGGATTACGAACTACTCAACGCTTCCTGAAAGATTTCCAAAAAATTTTGCTTTAGATCCCATTGGCTTTGCAATAGTATTTCCACATGAATTACAAGTTACATTTGTAGTTACATGAGAGAAAACAATCTGTTGTTCGCCACATTCCTTACAGTCAATTTTTAGGAATTTACTACTTGGTATTGGAATAGGAATATGATCTTTTTTCATACTGCTACCAACTCAAATTTTCTAATTCTAATTCCTAATGTATTGAACTTCTTTTTACAAACAGTACAGGTAAGTATACGGGTTGCTTTCTTTGTAGTCTTTGCAGGCTTTGCTAGTTTTGGGAACTTTTGTCCACCATATCCCTTTTTGTCTTTTGCGTGGCGCCTCTCACCAAGTGCAGAACCTCTTCTTTTCCCTGGTTTGTAAAGTGAGACCTTTTGTACTGTGTGAGTATTGCACTTTGGACAGTATCGTCTGATCTCCTTTGGATAGTTCATAACAAACAAGCCAATTTTTCGGTAATTTAAGTATTGAATCTATAATAGGCCGAAAAACATAATTGAAATTTATGACTTCTACTCTCTCTTCTTCTATTTCATCATTGAATGCAGTTGCAATGGGAGAAAAAAAAGCTGATATGATTTTTAAAAATTGTAAATTAGTTAATGTATACACAAGAGAAATTATTCCACAAACTCAGATTGCTATTCTAAATGATAGAATTGCTTTCGTCGGTCCTGATGCAACACATACGGCTGGTCCAAAAACTACAGTAATTGATTTGGAAGAAAAATTTGTTTCTCCAGGTTTCGCTGATGCACATATACACATAGATCAATTCGTTTTACCATCAGAAATGATAAAAAAATCTCTTTTATGTGGTGTTACCTCATTTTTTTCTGATCCAATCGATATTGTTAGTGTCTGCGGTTATAGGGGATTTCTAGAATTTCTAAGGCAAACAACAGATTTGCCATTAAGAATTTTTCATGTGGTTCCTGGGGGTCTTCCTGTAGATAGAAAGTTTAGTCATGGAAAAACACTTTCTCTGTCTCAACAAAAATCAGCAATAAAACTACATAATGTGTTAGGTTTAGGAGAAGTATTTTCATGGACAAAGGTTACAGGACGTGATTCTAAAACAATGAAGTCTCTTTCTTTGATGCTTGAGGGTGATTGTATTATCAATGGTCATACTGCAGGTGCCTCAGGAAAAAAGCTAAATGCCTACATTTCATCAGGCATCTTATCATGTCACGAACCTATTGACTTTGATCAGGTGCTAGAAAGATTACGACTTGGGATGTGGATTATGATTCGTGAGGGGTCAATTCGACGTGATCTAAAAGAGATCATGACTAAAGTTTTGTCAAATGGTACCTACATTGACCGACTGATGTTTTGCTCAGATGGTCTTGATCCTTTTGATTTAGAAAATTATGGTCACATTGACCATTGTGTACGGGAAGCCATTCAAAATGGTGTAAATCCAATTGATGCATTCACCATCGCATCAAAAAACTGTTTTGACTATTATAACATGGGAAAGGACCTTGGTGGAATTGCACCTGGAAAACTAGCTGACATTTTAGTTTTTGATGATTTGACCAGAATTAAACCAAGAAAAGTTTTCGTTGGTGGCAAACTTGTTGCATCAAATGGTAGTATTGTTAAAAAAATCAAGAAAAAATCTATTCCCAGCTGGATTAAAAAAACAGTAAAGCTTTCAAAAAAATTCTCAGAAAAAGATTTTTTCATAAAATCAAAATCACCAAATGTTTCTGCAAATTCAATTAAACTTTCAACTGAGATCATTACAAAACTCGATATCATAGACCTTAAGACAAGGAATGGAAATGTTATGCCCTCGTTCGATAAAGATGTCTGGAAAGTAGCTGCATTTGATAGAACTTTTGGCACAAATAAACATGTAATTGGATTTTTGAATAACTTTGGTCCACAAATTGGTGCATTCGCATCTACTTGGTGTTTTCACGAAAATGATATGATTGTGATTGGTTCAAATGAAAAAGATATGGCAGTAGCTGCAAATCACCTAATCAAAACACAAGGTGGATTAGTAGCTATAAAAGATGGTAGGCCTTTATCATCACTTTCATTACCATTTGGAGGAATCATTTCAACAGATTCATTTGAGAAAGTATCTTCATCTTTTTCAACATTAAATGATTCAATAATAGACGCTGGTTCAAAATTTAGAAGACCACATCTAATTCCACTTTTCTTGCCATTTTTAGCACTTCCATCAATTAGAATTCTTCATTCTGGAATTGTTGATATCAAAAAAAGATCTTTTATTTCTCCAATTAATTAAGTAATGTTAAAAAGGGGCATTCTCAGCATTCAAACTGAATTATGGCATCAATTCAACAAACACCACAAGGACCAGTATTGGTTCTAAAGGAAAGCGCCCTTCAGCAAAAGGGTAAGGATGCCCAGCAAAACAATATCACAGCTGCAAAACTTGTAGCCGATTTAGTCAAATCTAGCTTGGGCCCACGTGGTTTAGATAAGATGCTGGTTGATCCTTTAGGCGATGTTACTATTACAAATGATGGAGCTACTATTCTCAAAGAGATTGATGTTCAGCATCCCGCCGCAAAAATGATGGTTGAAATAGCAAAAACAATAGATAATGAGGTTGGGGATGGAACTACCTCTGCTGTTGTTTTTGCAGGATCCTTGCTTGATAAAGCACAAGAGCTTCTCAAAAAAGATGTTCATTCCACTGTAATAGTTGAAGGATATCGAGCAGCATCTGCAAAAACTCTTGAAATTCTTTCGGAGATATCTATGAAAATACAACCTGATGATAAAGAATCACTTCTTAAGATTTGTAAAACAAGCATGCAATCAAAATTAATTTCAGAAGATAGTGGTCCTATATCAAAACTAGTTGTTGATGCAATTTTAAAAATTGCAACAAAAAAAGGAGAAAAATACACTGTTGATCTTGATAATATTAAAGTAGAGAAAAAGGCTGGGGCTTCAATTCAAGATACTGAGCTTATCAAAGGAATTATTTTGGATAAAGAAGTTGTTCACAGTGGAATGCCAACTAAAATTGAAAAGGCAAAGATTGCATTGATCAATACAGCTCTTGAAGTTGAAAAAACTGAAATGAGCGCTGAGATTAGAATTACTGATCCAACTCAAATGCAACTGTTTCTTGAAGAAGAACAAAGAATGCTAAAGACGATGGTAGACAAAATTCGTGAGGTTGGCGCCAACGTTTTACTTTGTCAAAAAGGAATTGATGATGTTGCTCAGCATTATCTGGCAAAAAATGGAATATTGGCTGTTAGACGAGTAAAAGAAAGTGATATGACAAAACTTGCTAAAGCAACTGGAGGTAGAGTAACAACTAACCTTGATGATCTATCAGAAAAAGATCTTGGTACTGCAGATCTAGTTCAACAG
>JAEHKQ010000245.1 GCA_016838795.1 Nitrosopumilales archaeon | reverse complement strand
TCATTAGAAATACTAGACGGAATAGTAACAATGGCTTGGCCCCTAATGGTCCCTCCATTTTTTAAGGTATCTAAAGATTCTTCGAAACCTTGTATCGTATTTTTTAAATTTTCCCTATCTTGATCGTTGCCACTTGCTATGGATGATGCAAGTCCGGCAACTGTTTCAGCTGATGCTTTTAGATCTCCTGCACGAATAATGGACAAAGATTCTGCAGTACCAACTTGCTGAATTCCATAAACTAAGAAAAGGTTTACTGCAGCAGTTGCTATGACAATACTTACCAATATGTATGTCTTTACGGTAATCCTCATTCAGATGAGTTTACAAGTGAAACAGTATAAAAATGACAGGTGAAATATTCTTGATGAAAGCACATGTCAAAAGAATTTACTCAGGTGGCAACAAAAGAAATCAATGAAGAGTTAGATGGAATCGAAGGAATCTTAAATTCTTGCACAAATGATGATGATATTACCAATAATAGTTCTGATATAGAAAAACATCTTCACAAGATAAAAGGTCTAGCACCAATGATGGGCCAAAAAGGTGTTGGAGAAATTGCAGCATTAAATGACACTCTAATGAAAAAAATTATTGGCGGCCAAATTGTTGAAGACATCTTTGAAATCTCAAATGAATCAATTCATCTCATGAAAAATCTTATGAATGGTTCTACCACTAATATTGCTGAATTAAAGGCAAAGTTGAAAACAAGATATTCAGAATTCTTTGATTGACACTTTAAATAATAATTTATTCACGACAAAATATGGCTTCAATATTAATCTCTGATGACTCTGACGCAATTAGACTTGTGTTAAGAGACATTGTGGAAATTGGGAAACATACTGTTATTGGTGAGGCCATTGATGGGGCTGATACAATTGAAAAATACACTCAATTGAAACCTGATTTGTTGTTACTCGATTTGGCTATGCCAAAAAAAGATGGACTAACTGTGATCCAAGAAATAATTGAAATGTATCCAAAGGCAAAAATAATTTTGATTACTGCAGCAGATAATATAAAAATAATTGACAAATGTTTAGCTAGCGGAGCCAAATCATATATTGCCAAACCATTTGAGTTTGAACAAGTTTTAAAAATAATTGATGAAACCCTTAAGAAATAACTTCTGAATAGATTTCACTCTTACATTTTAGTTATGATTAAAAGTAGGTTTGAGAATTTTTTCTAGTTGGCTAAAATAGTTTTAGATACGAGCATCATAATTAATGGCCAAATAATTACACTAGTCAAAAGTGGCTCAATACAAAATACTGAAATCATAATCCCGATGGCCGTTTTAGATGAGTTACAATCTCAAGCGTCTCAGAAAAAAGAACAAGGTTTTGTTGGTCTAGAAGAAATTAAAAAACTTCAAGATATTTCAGATAAGCACGGTCTGACGATTACGTTTGAAGGCAAGCGACCTGATATGGATGATGTAAACTTGGCTTCACGCGGAAGAATTGATGCAATTATACAAGATGTCGCAAAACAAAATGATGCAATTCTTTACACATCTGATCATACTCAATCTTTAGTATCTCAAGCTGAAGGAATTAAAGTTAAATTCCAAAAACCAGAACAACAAAAAGAACCACTTGAATTTTTGAGATTTTTTGATTCACAAACAATGAGCGTTCATCTTAAAGAAGGCTTGGCACCTTTTGCAAAACGAGGAAAACCTGGTGCATTTGAGCTTACTAAAATTGAGGACACAATTTTAACACGTAAATATTTGCACAATATATCTGCTCAAATCTTGGAAACATCAAAAATTTCTGATTCTAGCAATATCGAAATTTCAAAGCCAGGAGCATTAGTAATTCAATACTCTGATTATAGAATTGTAATTACACAACCTCCATTTTCTGAAGGATATGAAATTACAATCGTACATCCAATTGTAAAACTTAGTCTAGATCAGTATGATGTTTCAGACAAATTAATGTCAAGATTTTCTGAAAGAGCAGAAGGAATTTTGATTTCAGGACCTCCAGGTTCTGGAAAAAGTACTTTAGCATCTGGCCTTGCAAATTTTTATCATGATGGAGGAAAGATCGTCAAGACTTTTGAATCACCAAGGGATTTACAAGTTGATGCTGGCATAACACAGTATACAAGATTAGATGGTAGTTTTGAAAATTCTGCTGACATTTTACTTTTGGTAAGACCTGACTATACAATTTTTGATGAAGTTAGGAGAAGAGAAGATTTTAGAATTTTTTCTGACTTGAGATTAACAGGAGTTGGCATGGTTGGCGTTATACATGCTAATTCTCCAATTGATGCAATTCAGCGATTTATAGGTAAAATTGAGTTAGGAATAATCCCCAGTGTACTGGATACAGTTGTTTTCGTTAAAGATGGTAAAATTTCTGAAGTGTATGAATTAAAACTTAAAGTTAAAGTTCCATCTGGAATGACAGTACAGGACTTGGCTAGGCCTGTAATTGAGATTAGAACTTTTGAGGACCAAACTTTAGAATATGAAATTTACACATTTGGAGAAGAAAATGTAATTGTGCCTGTATCAAAAAAAGCCACTTCATTTGGAATTGAAAAATTAGCCGAAGAGAAGGTTAAAGATACATTCAAAAAATTTGATCCTAGGGCAGAAGTCGAAATTCTATCTGAAAATAACGTAAAGGTTACGGTAGATAAACAAGCTATTCCCTCAATCATTGGTCGCGGTGGAACCAACATTGATCACTTGGAAAAAATGTTGAATGTACACATTGACGTTGTAGAACGTAGTCAATCCCAAAAATCTTTAACAAATTATGAATTACCATTTAGTTTTTTAGAATCAAAAACATCCCTTATACTTTCAGTTAGTAGAGAATACACAGGAATGCATGCAGATGTTTATATAAATGAAAAATACATGACATCCTCAAGAATCGGAAAAAAGGGTCAAATTAAAATTCCAAAACGTTCTGATGTAGCAAAACGCTTGTTACAACTTGCATCATCCCAAAATGAAATTCAGATTTTTCTTAAAGATTTTTAAAATTCTCTAAAATTTTGGGGTTTGATTTTAAAAAAGTAATAAACTTTCTTAATTGTTTAATGGTTCTTGGGTTAAGATGATGTTCAATTCCTTCAGCATCTTGATTTGCAGTATCACGTCCTATGCCAAGAATTTCAAAAAATTCTAACAAAATTCCATGTTTTTGTCTAATGTTATCTGCTAGATGTGTTCCTTTTGTTGTTAAATTAATTCCATGATATTTTTCATATTCCAAATAGTCATTTTCATCCAATCTTTGCAACATTTTCGTCACACTAGGAGCGCTTACATCCATGTATCTAGAAATGTCTAATGTTGTAGCATATCCTTTCAATTCAACTAATTCAGCAATAATTTCCAAATAATCTTCCATCCTAGTACTTGAACTAGCTTTCTCTGTTTGATGTGCAGCCTTTATTGACTCTAACCGCCTTGGGTCTCGTTTTTTCAAGTCGTTTTGAATTCTCTTTTCTCCTTGATATAATTTCATATTGAATTACTACGAGTCAAAAATTAGGTTACTCATTATTGACTTTGGAGTTACGTAACTTGATCTTTGAATTTTAACTAATTTTTCCAAAATTAGGATTGAAAATGGAAGACGTTTTAACAAAAAAACTTAAAAAATTAAGGGCATATTCAGATTCTGCTAAAAGAAGAGCAAATTTGTATACTGACTTGGCAAAAATCGATGATAAAAATACAGTAAAATCTCTTGGGGCATTACAGAAAGCACCAGCACCCGGGAAAAAACTACAAAAAATTGGTTTTATCATGTTTTGGGTTCCAGAACCAACCGGAGTTACATGTGCTGTTGGTGGACCACTGATTTTAGCAGGTCGCTATTTGGAGAAAAAATACAACAGTGCCACAATCTCTGATGTAGGTCATCATGTCAAGGAATCTTTCTCTTCTATTAGTGACTTGAAAAGTTCAATCATGTAAGCATTTTTAGTTTTTAAAAGGAAGCTAACAATACCAAATATGGCAACAAGAGTGCAGGTAATTTTACCTATAGCGGCTGCTGCCTTTATTGTTGGAATTGTAGGAATTCTTTCAATTCCTAGTGATGCTATACTTGAAGCCGTTGACTTTCCTATAGGCACCATTAAGGTCGATGAGGTAGTTTTACAAGTACAAATTGCTGATACAGAACCTGGGAGAGTTCGAGGTCTCATGTTCCAAGAACAACTTCCGTATGATCAAGGAATGCTTTTTGTTTTTGAAGAACCAGGTAATTATTCATTGTGGATGCTGAACATGCAATTTCCATTAGACCTGATCTGGTTTGATAGCAACGGAAACGTTGTTTACATTGAGGAAAACGTACCTCCGTGCAAATCTGCACTTGAAACTGCAACTTGTACTAGTGTTAATCCAGAAACTAATCAAGCACTGTATATTCTCGAAGTAACTTCAGGATTTGTTGACGAATTTGACATAACTGAAAATTCTGTGCTGGAAATTATTTCAATTTAGTTATATAGACTAGAATGTTTTGTTTTCAGGTTCACAATGATTGAAGAATTATGGTTAATCCCTTTAGGATTTGTGGCGGGAGTATTGGGCTCAATGATTGGTTTAGGTGGTGGAATAATAGTGGTGCCAGTTTTAACTTTTGCAGGATTTCCTCCAACACTTGCTGCAAGCAACAGTCTTTTTGCAGCATTTAGCAATGCAGTGGCATCAACAATTTCCTATTCAAGGCAGAAAAGAATCGAGTATTCAATTGGGCTAAAACTAGGATTGTTATCCATTCCAGGTGCAATACTTGGAGCATACATTTCAGCAGATGTGACTCCAGGGATATTCAAAATTCTGTTTGGACTTGTACTAATTTCATCTGCAGTTTACATTTTTTTGAGAAGGAAAATCGAATCTAGACAAATAAACACATCCAAACAAGTAATGCTTTTAGCTATTGGCGCTAGTTTCTTTGCAGGTATCATATCCAGCTTTTTCGGTATTGGTGGCGGTATAATTTTTGTGCCATTAATGATGGTCGCTATGAGCATGGGAATGAAAAAAGCTGCTCCTACCTCACAACTGATCTTACTTTTCGCATCATTTTCTGGCTTGGTCACTCACAGTCTTCTTGGTCACCCAGATTATTTTCAGTCATTATTATTGGCAATAGGAGCATTTGGCGGTGGATTAGTTGGTGCAAGACTATCACTTGAGATTAAGGAAAGATGGCTGCAAATTCTAGTATCTGTTGTGATCATTATAGCTGCAATAAAGCTCTTTATAGATTCAGTTGAGAACTTGTTCAGTTTCTAGGCGATTCTTTTTCAGAAATACTACATGTAGAAAAAAACTCTTCTCCTACTTTCAAATCTGAAAATTTCTTCATTTATCTTTCTTCGTCAACGCAAAATATTACAGTGCCAGAAGATGGAGAATATTCAGAAACAAAATAGTTTATAGCTTGAACAATGTTTTCGTTATTTGGTTCTTTACCGTCCACAGTTCCTGGTAAAACCAAAAACGCTCTGACCTTTGATTTAAGAACGTCACTTAATTCTTGATTCACAGTTACCGTAAATGGTCGTAACGCACCCCTAAACACCTCAATTGTTGCTCTTTGAATACCAGTAATTTTTCCAGCAGGCAAGTCTGGACCAATTGTCACAACAGTTCCAGTTTTGTCTTTGAATAATCTAGGATCTGATCCTCCGCCCGGAACAAAATAATTCAATGCACGTTGAACCACAGTTGCAGGAGTATTGATGAACTTGTCAACCAGATCATCCCACTCCTTTCTTGATAATTCAACAAGTTTTGAAATTTGAGGAAGATTTCCTGTAATGTTTATGACTGCAGCTATTTGGCCTTGGCTTTTTGCCGCCTCAATCCATCTATCAATCTCTTCAGGATCCTTTAGGTTAATAGTATGGGAATGAAATTTTGAACTAATAGAATCTTGAATTTCTTTTGAACAACTATCAGAAATTAAACAAACTGCTTTGCCACCATTTTTTTCAATATTTTGTGCTAAAAATTCAACACGATCAGCATCTGTTTTATCCGTAGCATTGATTGCAAAAACTACGACTTTAGAAGTAAAGTCAGGCTGATGAACAGATGGAGTCGCTGTTGCAATATGTGGTCTAACTGGATAAAATACTCTGTCCCCTGGAATAACTCTGCCGTTTAGAATTTTTGCTTGCTCGTCATCACAAAGAGTGAGAACTGTTTTTGCTACTTGTGCTTGTGTTAGAAATTGCTGATTAGCAATCATTCTAGAAGTATTTTTTTGAATTTTTTCAGCAACAGTTTTGATTTTATCTAGAAGGTTTGTCAATGTTTCAACATGTTTTTGAGCATCTCCTCCTTTTGATTTGGCTAAATTGTCAGCAGCTTTTGCAATTCCTTCTTTTATCACATCTTCATCTTCACCTAACAAAGGAACAATTTCCTTGCTGGCTGATTCAACTTCTACTGGACTTAGACCTTCAAAACCACTAACTCTCAAAAACTCTGATGCTGCTTTCGGATAGACAGTTTTGTAAATTCTATCAGAATGAACAGGCCCAGGATTTGTAGCAATAGAGATAATTCCACGATCCACTAGCTCCCATGACATTGCTTCAGCCAATCTGTTTTTTGCACCTTGAGATGCAGTGTATGGATCTCTAAAACGATATGGACGTTGTTCAAGCGGTCTCTCTTCCGCAAAGAATGTTGAAATTGTAATAATTTTAGCACCTTCTTTCATTACTCTTAAAGCTTGTACTGAGATCCAAAACGTACCAGTAAGGTGAATTGCTACTGTACTTTTGAAGTCATCTAAAGATGAATTTGCAAAACATGTAACAGGTCCAGAAATTCCTGCATTATTAACAACAATATCTACATTCGTGTTTGATCCCTTCAACGAATCAAACATTTGGTTTACTGCTTTTTCATCACTAACATCAACGCCAGAAAATATTTTTACAAATGCATTACTTTGAACCTTTGAAATTATCTCTTCAAGAGATTTAGCAGCCTCTTCTAATGGCTCTTTT
>JAEHKQ010000244.1 GCA_016838795.1 Nitrosopumilales archaeon | reverse complement strand
ACGCAAGGAACTTTTCTATCACTATGGCATGGGACGTATCCTTATGTTACCTCAAAAGAAGTAACAGCTTCAGGCATATGTGCTGATGTGGGATTGGGACCAACAAACGTAGATGAAGTCATTGTTGTTTTCAAATCATATGTGACAAGGGTAGGTACTGGGCCTATGGATAATGAACTTGAGCCTGAAGATATTTCCGAGAGGGGCTGGTCTGAATTTGGAACTGTTACTGGAAGACCTAGACGCGCATCTGATTTTAATTTTGAGTTAGCTAAAAGGGCAATTAGCCTCAACAGTGCCACTCAGATTGCCATAACAAAATTAGATATACGTTTTCCAGATTGTGCAGGCAAAACTTCGTTTGAAGAACTAAACCATGATGCAAAATCATTCATCAAAAATATCGAAGATACTCTTAAGGTCCCCGTGACAATCTTAGGCACGGGCCCAGACAAAGATGCAATCATAGACAGAAGAAAATAATTTCAAATTTTTTCGGTTAAGTTTAAGTTGGTTGTTATTACACAAATCATGTGGATAAATTACCAAGATACATTCAAGTTGAATCTACAATGGAGTTTTCTAGACTAGTTTGTGCGTTAGAGAGAGTACCACGAGTGTCTTTTCTTCATGATCATGAAGGCAAGAAGGTTCTTTCAGTGCAAATGGATTTATTGAAAGAAAAGCCAGTAATTTATTTCACACCCGTAGATAATCTTGGTCACTATCTTTGCTATGGTTTTAAGGCTGGTAAGGAAGAATCGTCAATGGTAAGCTCCGCGACTGATTCAGCACGATTGTATTCTCCTATCGTTAAAATAAAATCACTTCCAGCCTCTCTAAAAAGTGGAAGCGGCACTGATGACAAATACCATCCAATTGAACTAGAGGATATGGCTAGCCTTGCAAAACTAAGTTTTGGCTTTGAAGAAGCACCTTTTCCTCTATTTTCTTTCCCATTTAACGGTAAATGGTTAATGGGGGTATTCATGAATTTTAATGAGGAAGGAATCTCTTATTTCTGCCACATCATCATGGAGGAAGAACCAAAAAAACCCTTTTTGAAATACTCTCCTAATAATGGAATTGATCCCTCTCTAGTTGATAGTCCTAGTCAGCATGGTTATTCGTATATCAAAATAGTAAAATTAAAAGAAACTCATCCATTGGTCGATTATGACCAAATTCAAAACTAGAATTAAACAAATTTCTAAAAAGAAAGGTAGGATCATTCTTGCAAATGATTATCCATCCTCATTAAATGGTATAGAATCAAAAACCATATCAAACATTAAAAAATTAAACCAACATCTCTGTGGTTTAAAATTAAACTTTCATCTTTTACTTCGTCTAGGGAGTAAAGAAATAACCAAAATTAACAAAACTGCTCATCAATATAACTTACAAACGATTGCAGATGTAAAACTTAATGACATAAGTGCGACAAATCGAAATACAACTGAAATTCTTTGGAAACTTGGTTTTGATGCTGTAATAGTTAATCCAATTATGGGACAATCAAGTTTGAGAAATATCATATCATCAGCCCACAAAAACGAGAAAGGCGTTATTACACTTTGTCATATGAGTGCACCTGAAGCCAAATTAACATATGAAATGAATGTAAATTTACCAACAAAAAAACAAACAAAACTCTATCAATTATTTTTGGATTGGGCCGTTTCACTAAAAGCTGATGGCATAATCGCTGGTGCAACTTTTCCTAAAATTATAAAATATTGTAAGCAAAACACTGGAAAAGATCTAGCAATTTATTCTCCAGGAGTTGGAACACAAGGAGGAAAAATTAAGGAGGTTTTATCTGCAGGTTCTGATTTTCTAATTGTTGGTAGGACTATCTTAAATTCAAAAAATCCTATCGAAACAGCAAAAAAATTACAATTACAATCTATTAATTAATTGGTTAGCTTTTGATAAAATTAATTTAGCATTTTGATATGTTGTCTTTTCAAATGCTTTTTCGAAATCTAACCATACAAAATCCAAATGTTCATGTGAAATTGTAATTTTTTTAGTATTGGTTTTTGCTAGGTAAAAAATCACTTTTTTGTGGATCAATTTACCATCATACTGAAAATCATATTCAACACTTTCTTCAAATCCATCTAAAAAATCCAAATCAGTAATTCCAGTTTCTTCCTGAGTTTCTCTTAGTATTGTTTGACGTAGATTCTCTTCAGGCTCAATTTTTCCTTTTACAAAATCCCAATGTCCTGAGGGATAATGTAGTAAAAGAAAAAGAGCCTCATTCTGCTCTTTTCTAAATATAACCGCACCTGCTGATTTTTCATTTATTTTAATTTCTGACATTTTAAAAAATTAATTATTTTCCTATTCGTCGTTTTCTTTTTTGGAAAGTCCTAATTGCTCTCATTAGATCTATTTTTCTAAACCCTGGCCAGAAAACATCCATAAAAATTAATTCACTATATGCACTTTGCCACAACAAAAATCCACTTAATCTCTTTTCACCTGATGTTCTGAGAATCATATCTGGTGATGATTGTGGTAAATGTGAAGTGTAAAGGTTAGCTTCAATTTCTTTTTTATTAATATCATCAATCTTCAAAACCCCATCTTTTATTTTACCCACAATCTTTTTAATAGCATCAATTAATTCATCTTGTCCTCCATAAGCGATAGCAATATTGAGAAAATGCCTTTCATAATTTTTGGTGGCATCATCTAATCTTTTTAAAACATTCTTGATTGAGTCTGGAAGTAACTTAACTCTACCAATTGCTTTAACCCTCATCTGATTTTTGTGAATACGTGGGTCGTTGAACAGCTTTTCAAGCCTGATTCTTATAATCTCAAAAAGATATTCTAACTCTAAATCTTTTCTGCTTAGATTTTCTGCTGATAACACATACAATGTAATAATTTTAATATCAAATTCTTCACACCAATCAAGAAGATTTTCAACTGCATCGGCTCCCTTAAAATGCCCTTCTTTAGGCAGGCTAAGATTTCTTTTTGCCCATCTACGATTGCCATCTAAAATTATGGCAATATGGTTTGGCATCGGACCGTTAAAAATCTCTTTTTCTAATTTTTTAGAATAAAGATTATAGAGTCCTAAAAGATGAAATGCGGTATTTTTGAATTTTATATTTGATCACCTTTTCTAATTAAAACTAGGAATATAGATATGATTGTTTTTACCCAAATGTAAGAACTTGGGTAAAAGATTTCTAGTCTGAAAGTAGTTCCTCGTCTTTGTGTTTTCTAAATTTTTTAAACAAAATTGTGGCAGAAACAAGAGTAACAGTAAAACCAACAAGAAGTGGGAGAATAAGAGTAAACGAACTTTCATCGTTGATTAAGATATTTGTAAATTGTGATACCGTGGGATACAGAGCAGCCAGTACGATCAACCTTAAGGTATCACTGATTCGCCTATGAATTCCTCCTAACCAATTGCTTAGTAATACTCCTCCAAATATTACGCCAATTCCAATCCATAAAATTGGTAATGCGCCTGCAAAGAATTGTCCCATTATAACTTTATTTGATACAATATTGATCAGCTGAATTTCAGAACTAATCAAACTTGTATCAACAGCTACGACTCCTGCAGAGATTGAAGACAAAATAAAAATTATTCCCGTTATCACAGTAAACATCCTAATGAATCCAGATGGAGTAGGTTTTGTCCAATGTGACCAAGCTCTATCAATATCAAATGCTCTTATCAAAAATGCTCCTCCTAAAATACTCACAAGTATTGCAAAAATTTCTGCTGTAACCAACTACAGTAGCTATGCCTCCAATCAACAACAGAATTCCAGGCACACCTAAAAAGAATTTTGAATATT
>JAEHKQ010000243.1 GCA_016838795.1 Nitrosopumilales archaeon | reverse complement strand
GTTAACTGCTGAATTTGACATAGATCATCATTTGGGTTTACTATTTGTAAAATTAAAAATGAGTCTGGAAAAACATTTGCAAGGCTGCCAAAGATAAAAAGCTGGTCGCCTTTATCGTATACTCCAAAGTTGTCTAATAGAGAAATTCTATCAGGTGTCTGTGCATTGGCATATGAAGGCATCAATAGAATTACAAAGAATCCTAGGACAGCTAAGAGTCGTTTCACAAAGGTTTCCAGGAAAAAATGAATTTAACGTTCAGGTAGAAATTATCAGAAAATGCTATAAACTACCTTGTATTCTAATCATAAAATTAGCTATAAACAGAGATCAGAATACTGCCATCTAGGTGAGAAATTTTCTATGGATGTTGTAAAGAAAACGTTTGACAAATGGGCAAAAATTGGAAGAGATGAGTTAATGGAGCGCGAACATACAAAAGCTGTTTCAAAGTTTTTAGAATCCATCTCATTTGATAAAGACTTTTCATTCCTTGATATTGGATGTGGTAATGGTTGGCTAGTAAGAAAAATTTCTAAAATTAAGACTTGCAAAAAGGCAGTTGGGATAGATAAAAGTAAATTTATGATAAAAAATGCTATTTCAAAGAAAAAAACTGTAAAAGAATATTACATACAATCAGACATTGAAAGTTGGAACTACAAAGGAAAGTTTGATTTCATTTTCTCCATGGAGTCCCTTTATTATTCTGAGTCATTAGAAAAAGCATTAGCCAAGATCTTTAAACTTTTGAAACCAAGTGGTAAATTTTTCTGCGGCACAGATTTTTACAAGGACAACAAGGCAACGGTAAGATGGTCAAAACAAATGAAGGTCCCAATGCATTTACGTTCAAAGTCAGAATGGATAAAATTATTCAAAGATGTAGGTTTCAAAACTAAAACTAGACAAGTTAAAGACCCAAAAAATAGAAAAAAGTGGAAAAGAGAATTTGGGACTCTATTCATTATTGGCGCAAAATGATTTTCAAACTTTAACTCGCGTAGAATGTTTGTATTTTACGTACAGAACTATTCCTAAAATAATTAATCCGCCAATAATTATGATGTAGCCATTGTTAGATTGCACAGAGGTATTTTTTGGTTCTGATATTGTTGTTGAAGGTAATTCTTGGCCTTGATTCTCAACTACTAAAAAACTAGTTCTAAAAATATCTGGCCTCAACACAGAATCTGAAATTGCAAAAATCTTAAGATCGTTAGCACCGACCAGTAGTTGGTTGGTTGTTTCTTTGGACAAATTCAAAACGGTCGGATTTTCATCAACCTTCTCAATTCCTGTTGCTACCGTCAAACCTTCTGAATTTATAAAAAAGTATTGTAATCTGGTAGAATCTTCAGTCATTACTGTGATTGATAATGTTTCATCTTTCACCACTATGTTGGGCATATCCACATTTACAATTCGTGGAAATTGTACATCTTCAAATTTAGACCAAGCACCAGCTGTGATAGGATATGATTGATCAGCAAAAGCGCTGATGGTTATTGTTCGTGCTTCTGGTGAGTAACTATCAAGCAAAAATGGACCATTGCTTATAACAGCATGATTATTTTCGTTTATCCAATTAATTGAAGCATCGTATCTGGAATCAAAGTAGAGAGGAACATCACCAAAGCTTTTCAAAGACATAGGAATATGGCCAGATTGTTTGAACTCTGAAAGATATTCTTGAATAATTTTGGCATCATTTGGTACAATTAATGAAAGCCAGTTTACATTCTTACTTGTTGCGCCTGAACGTGAAAAAGCAACTTTGCCGTCAATCACTGCTTGCTCCATTGCAGAAATTATTTCCCATGGCATAACACTCCACATTGATGCCCAATCTGCAATTTCAGATTCATCGAAATGCCAATAATCAACATAAACTTCAATAGTATCTTCATCAATTGGTTTAACACCAATCAGAGTATTAACAACTTGAATGGTTCTTGGTGTATATTCAGTATCAAATGTTTTATCATCTTCTTGTGGTTCAGAACCCCATTCAATTGTGAAATAGAGGGATTGTAGAATATCATTCATATCCATTCTTTTACCATGATGCCAGTTGCTAAAGGAAAGATCAAATGTCACTTTACTGCGAGATTGTGTCCCAGGATCTACATTTACCCAAGTATGTTCTACTGGATCCCAGATTATCGCATCACCAGGCAAATCTATTTTTGCATCTGGCCATTCTGTTTCAACAATCCAAGTTGTTCTAACGGGAAACGTCATTCCAGTGTATGGGTGCTTGAAAACTCCAGGATCAGAAATAACGCCCCAAATTTGCCTACTATAGGTATCACTTAAACCCATTATTGGGTTCCATGCACCTTGATAGATTTGTTTGACACCAATTACAAGGGTTTCTGAATCACTTCGTACATTAATTGGAGTGAATCTGGTAGGAACTCCTGCACCAAAGTCATTAATTACACCATCAATTTTTTCATTTACAACATACTGATCTATCTTACTTGCAAGAAATATTCTTACAGATTCACTTACTCCTTCTAAAATAGCCTGTTGTATCAGTTCAGTTCTTTCTTGTGCAGAACTAAAATCACCAGTATAGATTCTCTGGGTAAGTGAATCAAGATATTCATTCTTGTAATTCCAATATGATGGGTCATTAAAGCCAGGCATGCTTGAAAACCATGGAGAATACATTTGCCCCAATCCTACCGAATCATATCTTACAAATGCAGAGCGTCCCCATCCTTCCGTGTAAATTTGCCATTTTAGATCAGCTGGGTTAGAGCCATAGACAACAACAAATGCCTTGTTTAAATCTCCAAAGTCTTTCTTTACAACAAATCCAATCTTTTCGAGTTCAGAGGATAATATCTCACCAATAGATTTTCTTACAGGGTCATCACTTCTTATGAAAATTGTAATTTCAATTGGCTCATCATTAATTGCCCACAAATCATTATTTTTTGTAGCTCCATACTCATCAAGTGCGTCTGAAATCATTTTTTCAGCCAAAGTTGGATTGTATCGAAAATGAAAAGACTCAAGTTGGTTTAATATAGAAAGGTATTCTGGGTCATAAGGACTATAATATGAAATCATTTCTGCGCCAAAGCCACCCATTAATTCATTAACGATTAATTTCCTGTCTACAAGATAGTTTAATGCAAATCTAATTTCTTTGATTGAAAATAGGTTAAATTTTTCAGATTCTGCAGGATTAACAAGTATGCTATATGAACCTCCAGTAGAATCAAAAACCTTAAGTCCTTCCCTAGATGACGAACTCTCAATTCTATCTGAAGATATTCTATAGTAATACATATCCAAATTTCCATTTCTTACTTCTTCCAATGCAGTGTTTTCATCCAAATACTGGATGAATATAATTTCATTAACAATAGAACCCTTTTCTGCAAAAACGAATCCAATATTGGAAATGCTCACTAGAATTGCTAGTAAGCAGACTAGCAATAGTTTCATGACATGCGTTTACATTCAGATATAATTAAATGTCTTTTATCTACTGGATATGATTTTGTACAAGACTTAAAATAAAAATAGAAAAAATCATTATAATGCATCTCAAGTTTTTCATACAAGGGATCGATGGGATAATCCCAGGCGGTGTTTCGGTTAAAGATTATTCCATAGCAACCAAAATTGAACTATCAACTGCAAAGAAAATTCTTGATGAATTAGTAGAAAATGGAATTGGTGTAAAACAAGATAATTTATTTAATTTTAATTCTAGTGATAAACTAAAGCATGCTCTTTTGGCTTTACAGAAAGGTGCATTAATTGAGGAAATTTCTACTCATTTGAGTTGGAGGGATTTTGAAAGTTTGGTAGCTGAAGTGCTAGAATCAAAAGATTTTGCAACAATAAATAATCTGTTTCTAAAAAATCCAAGAATGGAAATTGATGTTGTAGGCATAAAGTTGGGAGTTGCTATCTTAATTGACTGCAAACATTGGAAAAGATACAGTTCTTCAACATTGAATAATACTGTAAAAAAGCAAATAGAACGAACAAAGCATTATGTTTCTCAAACAGAAAATGCGTTAGCTATTCCTGTTATTGTAACATTATATCAAGACAAACTTGATTTCATTTACAAGGTTCCAATCGTACCTATTTTTCAGTTTTCATCTTTTATTGATGAATTTTATGGAAATCTCGATAAAATGGAAACGATCAAATCATACTAATTAGAAATAAAATGACAGTTCCAATAACAAATACCTTAGTAATTTTCATAGAATTGTCAAGAGCTTTGGAAAAATCTTCAAAGATTTTTGGTCCCATGATTTTTACTTCAGTTTCTTTTTCCAAAATTTCAAATTTTGCTGGCTTAATGGTAGCATCTGCTTTTTTTGCAATATTCAGATACCAGTCTGCTACATCTTTTGACTTTGCAATTATTCCAAACGGGTAATAGCCTATTTTTGTTCTTACTTTTGTTTGAGCGTAATGCGTATCAGATGTACATATTTCTAACAAGTTATACCCATTTTTTGTAAAGTGGTTTACAACAACCTCTCTTATTCCATTTTCCATATTGTTGGAATCTGCCCAACCAAGAAAATATTTTTCACCATTAATTTTTAAACACAAAATACCTATTCCACCTAATGCGAGGTCAGGGGTATTCAAATTCAGTTCATTAGAATTGGCATAACCAAATTCAAGAGGGTAAGGTTTTTTTGTTATCAAAGAATCCAAACATGACTTTGCAGCTTTAAGTAAATCATCCGAATCAACTTTGGAAATTTCTTTCCCCATAGCGTTGTGAGCATCAACTATCATTACTCTTTCAAATGAACGATTTTTGGAAAATTGTTCAATTTCTTTTCTGATATAATTTGGAAGGTCTTCCATGCCATGTGGAGACAGAGATAAGAACAAAATTGCATTTTTATCAAACAATAATCCTATTGCTCTAGCCTTGTTTATTTGAACAACAACAGGTTGTGTACAAGTTAATCCCTCTTGAGAAACAGTACTTTCAGAAATGCTATTTAGATAATTCTCAACTTGTTGTTGCGAAGGTAGATTGAGAGAATGATCTGACACACTATGCATTATCATGGCTGAGGAATTCATTTTTTTGTAAATCAAGTATGGAATATTGCTTCCGCCAACAGGATGATATGGGCCTGGATGAACATCAGGCAAAACTAGTCTAAAGTCAGTTTTTTTGTCATTTGAGAAGAATCTTAATTGAGAAGTGTAAACGTTGGAAGGTTTTGAACTGTTTTCAATCACTGCTTCTGCTTCAGATAAATCCTTACCTTTTATGGATGAAAGATATGCTTGAATGATTTTGTGAGTGCTGTCTAAACCGGGCCTACCTGCTCTATCTGTTAAAACAGACCAGGCAGTTGCAATTACTAAAAATGCAGAACCATAAGCCAAAGAAACAGGATCTGTTAGAGCAGGTAACCACATACTCTGAGGCACTAAAACAAAAAACATTGCCATTGGTTGAAGAAAACAAATGAGCCAGGCCTTTCTGAGGTTTACCCCAAGGGTTGTTGTAAAAAGTCCAATTCTAAAGCTAGCAAAAATAAACATTCCTTCTGTAATGAAGAAGATGGAGGTTTCGGGTTTTGCAAAAATCGATACTGATAGTAAGCCAACAAGTATCGTAAGCAACCACAATACATTACCAAAAAGTGACATGTGTAATGACTTTGAATATTCTTTGTTTTTGATAAAACGAGAGTCAATATATTGAGTTACTAGCAAGACTACTATTACAGAAATAAGACCCAAAACTATGTCAACATCTTCAAGATATTCAAAAACAGTTGTGATTACAATTAATGAAGTTATAATAACAGAAATTATTAGCGAATGATAAAACGATGATGG
>JAEHKQ010000242.1 GCA_016838795.1 Nitrosopumilales archaeon | reverse complement strand
TTGGTTTTGAAGTTGATTTGAGTAAATTAGTTGGTGCCCCAATTAGTGGTACAATGATTGAAGATATTTTCCATTCACCGGAAGAGTTACAAGAAATACCTCGTGAAAATTCTAACGCATTAAGACAGTTGGAGCCATTATGGGAAGCGGTTCAATTACGGGTTAAAACTTTAGAAGAAAATTCTTTACTTTCGCCAGAATTTCAAGCTGCTCGTCAAGATTTAGATGCAAAGAAAACTGTTCTGACTAGCAACATTGATGCTTTGTTGGATTCTTGGAATGATGAACTAAACCAAAGTAAAGTCCAAGAGCAATCAATCATACAGGTTGTTTTAGGAGTTGACATTGCAATCTTTGTAGTAATTATTATAGTAATTAGAAAATCGTTAAATCCACTTGCACTAATCACGCATGGATTATCTCGAGTGAAGGATGGAGTTTATGGCGAGAAAATTGATTACACAGCGAAAGATGAAGTTGGAGAGATTGTTGAAGCTTACAACATAATGTCAGATACAATTAGACAAAAGGAAGAAGAAGCGAGAAAGATCGATATTGCGAAAGATGAATTTCTTGCAATGATTACACATGAGTTGAAAACACCATTAGTTCCAATTCAAGGGTATTCTGATATTCTACTTAGTGAACATTTAGGAAAGCTTAATCCAAAACAAAAAGAACGATTATCAATAATAAAATCAAGTTCTACATCTTTGTTGGATCTAATATCTGATTTGTTAGATGCACAAAAATTGGAACTTGGCCAATTAAGAATGGATAAGTCTACCAATTCAATCAAAAATACTATTGAAAAGGCAGTTGAATCTTTAAAACCACAAGCTACTGAAAAGAAGGTAAAGATCATTTCAAAACCTCCCAATGTCATTATTTTACATGATTCTGAAAGAATTACTCAAGTTCTAACTAATCTCATTAAAAATAGTCTGACTGCTGTAAAATCAAAAACGGGGATTATAACAATTGAAGTACAGGATTTACCTTCTGAGATCATTATTAATGTCAAAGATAATGGAATGGGGATACCAACTGACAAACAAAAAGATCTTTTTAAAAAATTCTATCAAGTAGATGCATCTTTAACAAGAGAACGGGGGGGAAGTGGTCTAGGACTAGCAATTTGTAAAGGAATTGTTGAAAATCACCATGGCAAAATCTGGCTTAAAAGCACTCTTAATGTGGGATCTACCTTTAGCTTTTCGATCCCAAAAACATCCTCTTCAACTGTTCCACCATAATCAAATATCTATAGCAAATGAAGGTTAAATTAACAAAAGATTAAGGAACGCCAATCATTTAGAACATTTAATGAATGGTCTTGAAGAATTTGCCGAGAAAGCAATTCTATATGCTAATGACGAAGGATGTCAATATTGCGATGTAAGAGCCGAAGTCATTTCAGAGAGAGGAGTAATGATTGAAAATGGTGAAATAGAATATCCAATATCAAAAGAAGATCAAGGATTAGGAATTAGAATTCTAAAAAGTGGTGCTTGGGGTTTTTACTCAATTTCAAATCCAACTTCTTTAGAACAAGTTAGGAATGGAGTGAATAATGCAGTAAAGGTAGCGCAATATTGTTCTAATAACAAGAAATCAAAAGTAAAAATTTCAAATGTTCCTGTAAATAATGAAAAAATAGATTTTCCAGTAAAAGATGAGCCAAATATAGATGAGTTAGTAAAAATTGGATTTGACTGTAATAAAATAATTCAGAAAGAATCTAGGATCATTAGGGCTGTAACAGCTTTGGGATATATTACAGTATCAAAATATTTTGTCAATACTGAAGGTTCAAAAATTAATCAGAATAAAACTGATGTTATAGCTAATCTAAGTGCGACTGCTCACGAATCTGGTTTGACACAGTCTGTTAACATTACAGAGGGTGGAAGAGGAGGACTAGAAAAAATTACAAAAGAATGTGATATTACCGAAACTTCACGATTAATTGCTGAAAAAGCATCTGAGCTAATAGATGCAAAACCAGTTAAAACGAGCAAAGCACCGCTAGTAATGAATCCAGATTTTGTAGCTTTACTTACCCATGAAATTCTAGGGCACCCATCAGAAGCAGATAGAGTGTTAGGAAAGGAAATGGCATGGGCGGGTGGAGCTTGGTGGGCAGGCAAAATAGGAGAGAAAATAGCTTCAGAAAATCTGAATGTTTTCGATGATCCAACAATTGAGGGAAATTTAGGTTGGTATCATTATGATGATGAAGGTGTAAAATCCTCAAGAACGAATTTGATTGAAAATGGTACTTTGGTAAATCATCTGCAAAACCGTGAAACTGCAGAAATTTATGGTGTTAAACCAACCGCAAACATGAGAGCAACGTCATACAAATTCATGCCATTGATTAGAATGGCTTGTACATGTATAGATGGAGGAGATTGGGATCCTCAAGAAATGATTAGTGAGGTTAAAGAAGGTTATTTCATTTCTAACATGAAGGTTCCATCAATAGATATGAAAAGATACAACTGGAGTATTTCATGTCAATACGCCCATAAAATTGAAAACGGAGAAATTACTGATTTGCTAAGAGATGTTATTGTTATGGGAACAGCCCCTAATTTTTTTAAATCAATTGATGCTTGTGGAAATGACTTTACCGTTAGGCCAATTACCAATTGTGGAAAAGGCGATCCTATGCAATCAATGTTCATGGGAAATGGGGGTCCCTCACTCAGAGCAATTGCTACTGTGAAAAGCGTTGAAGCATGAGTTTAATACAATTAGAAAAGATTCGACGCAGGGTTTCCATCTGTACTAAATGTGATCTTTGTAAAAGCAGAACAAATGCTGTGCCGGGAAAGGGATATCATAAATCGGAGTTGATGTTCATTGGTGAGGCCCCAGGGAGAAGCGAGGACAAACAGGGAGAACCCTTTGTTGGGATTGCGGGAAAAAAATTATCAATAGCATTAGAATATGCAGGGATTTCAAGGGACAAGGTCTACATTACAAATGTTGTTAAATGTAGACCCCCAAAAAATAGAATTCCGAAAGAATCGGAAAAAAAGGCATGTGAACATTATCTTAAAACTGAAATTTCATTAATTAAACCGAAAATAATCTGCGTGATGGGTAATACTGCATATCATTCGTTGTTAGGAGGCAGTAATATTACGAAAAACCATGGAAAAATAGTAAAGAAAAATGGAAATCTCTACTTTGTTACAATTCACCCAGCAGCAACAATTTACAATCAGTCACTTCTTCAAACCTTGAAGAAGGATATGAAGACTCTAGTAAAAACACTCAATGGAATCAAAGGATGAGATTGTGAAGACAATCCCAAGAACATTCTATGAAAGAGATACGGTCAAGGTTGCAAGAGATTTGCTCGGGAAAAAGTTGATTCGAACCATTGGGAAACAGACAATCTCTGGAATCATAACAGAAACTGAGGCCTATCGGTACAGTGATGATCCTGCAAGTCATGCATATCGAGGTTTAACATCAAGGAATAGAGCGATGTTTGAGCAGGTTGGTAAAGCATACGTCTATTTCACTTATGGAATGTATTTCTGTTTCAATGTTGTTGCACGAAATCAAAACTTTGCAGCAGGTGCAGTTTTAATTCGTGGTTTGAAACCAGAAAAAGGAATTGATATAATGAAAAAAAATAGGGGGATAGACAAAATTGCAAACTTGACGAATGGACCAGCAAAGCTAACACAAGCATTACGTATTACCAAGAAACAATATGGTGTAGATTTAGCAAAAAAATCTGAACTTTTTCTCATGGATGGCATTGATAGAAAGAAAATTTTCGCTAGTAAACGAATAGGAATCAAAAATGGTCTCCATAAACTTTGGAATTTTAAAATAAGCATCTAGGGATCAGAATTATTTTCGTCTTCATAAAGTGTCCAAGGAGCCACTTTTCCAAGAATTCTTGCCCAATCAAGA
>JAEHKQ010000241.1 GCA_016838795.1 Nitrosopumilales archaeon | reverse complement strand
GTCTGCAAAGATAGAGTTTTTCTTTGCTATCTCTTTTCTCATTGAGACAATGTCGTTTTTTGTTAGTTCCACTTGCAACGCATATATGTCTGATTTTTTCATACCGTAGAGTACCGAACTAGTACCTTATAAGGATAGTAGATACAATAAAACTTAAACAAAAAAGTGACAATAATTAACTAACCAAACTCATTTTAAATATAGATCAAACCACAAAAAGCTAGTTGGAAAAAGAAACTATGGTACACTCACTGAAGACAATAGAGTGGAAGGACAACAAAGTTGTAATGATTGATCAAACCAAACTACCAAACGATCTTGTCTTTGTCGAATATGATGATTATCAAGATGTTGCAAATGCAATCAAAACCATGGTGGTTCGTGGAGCTCCTGCAATTGGAGTTTCAGGGGCCTTTGGAATGGCTTTAGCTGTACTTCACAGTAACGCACAAACAAAAGATGATTTGATTAAAGATCTGGAAGAAGCAAAAAAGATTCTCATTGAAACAAGGCCAACAGCTATCAACCTAATGTGGGGCCTTGAAAAAATAATGCAAGTTGCCCTTAAAGGCTCAGATGTTTCTGAAACAAAACAATCAGTAATTGATACTGCTAAAAAAATGGCAGATGAAGATGTTCAAACAAACATGACCATGGGAAAGTTAGGTTCTGAATTATTTGATGATAATGATACCATCATGACTCACTGTAATGCAGGAGCCTTGGCAACTGTGGCATATGGCACAGCACTGGGAGTAATTCGTGCCGCAAAAGAAAGTGGAAAAAAGGTCAAAGTCATAGCTACTGAAACAAGACCTGTTCAACAGGGCTCAAGACTTACAGCATTTGAATTAAAACATGATGGAATAGATGTCAGTCTCATTCCCGATACGGCAGTAGGATATTCTATGGCAAAGGGTTTGGTAAACAAGGTAATAGTTGGAGCTGACAGAATTTTACGAACTGGACATGTATTTAACAAAATTGGAACATATCAGATCGCAACTATGGCAAAACAACATGGAATTCCGTTTTTTATAGCAGCCCCTCTAAGCACATTTGATATGAAAAGTAACCCAGAAGATGTTGTAATAGAACAGAGAAATGCAAGCGAGGTTACAGGGATTGGGGACAAGAAAACAGCACCAGATGGAATAAATGTAATTAATCCTGCCTTCGATATGACTCCTCCTGAACTTATTTCAGGAATTATTACTGAAAAGGGAATAGCTAAACCTCCATTTGAGGAATCAATAAAAAAATTATTCGAAGAAAATTCTAATTCATAAAATTACTTGTTTAAGGATGATACTACGAGCAAAAAAATTAAAAAATTTAAGTTTTGAAGTGGTTTAAATAATAAATTTTATTTTCTTTCATAAAAATCAAATTTTTTATTATTTTCTTCGTCTGAGATTTTCTAAATCTTTTTTCCTTACTGTATAAATCTCATATGCTAAAGTGAATCCAAATAGAACCAAAGACAATATTGTGAGTGTAGAATAATTATACCATAATGTAATCAATAATATAGCATAGGCTATGACAAATGTTATGTGATCTATTTTTACTATATCTCTATTCCCTTTGGAAATCTCGAATATTTCATAACAAAGAGTAAAAGTAAAACAAATCATTCCTCCAAGTTTTAATTCGAAAAAATTAAGTATTAAGGAAAACAAGATAGCTGAATATCCAATTAGAAATGCAATATGATCAGGCTTTCTGAAAAATCTTATAGTTTTAGGAAGTTTTATCATTAATTAATCTCAGCTAATTAATAGAAAGTTTTTATTGTTTTTGAAACCCTCATAAGAAATATGAGTAATATAACATCAGATGCTATACGAAATTCATTAAAACAATGTATGGATCCTGAGGTTCCACTAAACATTGTGGATATGGGCTTAATCTATGGAATTGATGTTACTCCAAGTAATGATGTTAATATTAAAATGACAATGACAACTCAAGGTTGCCCTCTTCACGAAACATTAGTTCAAGATGTTACTCGATATGCAAAAAAAGTTCCTGGCGTGAATAATGTCAAAGTCGATATTGTTTGGGATCCTCCTTGGTCAATGGATAAGATGTCAGATGAAGCAAAACAGACTTTAAAAAATATGGGTGCTGGTATGACAACTCCAGCTCCAATTGATTATGAAATTGCACTGCCACAAGGAGTTGGAAAACTGGTTAAACAAGAAGATGGCTCGATTGTTTTGGCAAACGAACACGAACAAGGATTTATGGTAAACCAAGCAATTATTGACTTT
>JAEHKQ010000240.1 GCA_016838795.1 Nitrosopumilales archaeon | reverse complement strand
TATATAAAAAAAATCCACAAGGAATTCAACATGACAATTTTTGTATCTACTCACTATATGGAGGAAGCAGACAAACTTTGTGATAGGATTGGAATCATAGATTATGGAAAAATTCAGGTAATAGATTCACCGCAAGCCCTGAAGGGTAAGTTAGGAAACGAAATCATTACATTCAAAATTTTAGAAGATGTAAGTAAAACTGATTTGTTATCAGAATTAAAAGCAATTCAACTTGTAAAGGACATTACCACAAAAGATGATCAAGTGACTGTTTTTGCTTCTAAAGGAACGAAATTGATTCCGATGATTTTTCAAATTGCATCTAATTTACAAATTAAAATTATTTCAATTTCTTTAACACAACCTACTCTTGATGATGTCTTTATCTCATATACCGGTCATGAACTGCGTGATGAAAATGCAAAATATAATCAAAAAATCCAATATGCAAAAATGAGGAGGTGGAGAGATTGATTTTGTCTGATACTTATACAATTTTCTGGAGAGAGATGAAACGTTATAAAAAATCGCGAAGTGGAATGATAGTTAGATTTGTGCAACCTGCAGTTTGGATTATAGTAATTGGTAGTACCTTTGCAGGAACTCAACCATTAATTCAATCAGTAGGATTTGAAGGAGAATACATTGAATTTATGACACCAGGAATTGTAGTTCTTACTGCAATCTTTACAAGTATTTTCGGTGCAGCTAACACACTATGGGATCGAAGATATGGTTTTATGAATAAAGCATTAACTTCACCAATCTCAAGATCATCAATTGCTCTTGGTAAAATGCTTGCAATCTCATTAATAGCTGCTTTTCAGGGTATCCTGATTCTAGGAATTGCTTTTCTAATTGGTGTAGACTTTTCTAACTTTATCATGATTGCTCCTATCATAACAATTATAATTTTATTTTCGCTTGGGTTTTCTGGAATTTCTGTGATAGTAGCTGCAACTGCAAAGTCTCAGGAAACATTTTGGGGGATAATCAATTTTCTTGGGATGCCACTGTTTATGCTGAGTCCTGCATTATTTCCATTGGAACTTTTACCAGAATGGCTTGCATTTGTAGCCAAGCTAAATCCTGTAACTTATGCAGTACTTTTGATCCGTAGTATGATGACCGGTGTCACAGAAGGTGTTTCTTTGTTACTCGGTATTGGAGTAATATTGGCATTCGTCATAGTAATGGTAGTCTTGGCCAGCTATGTCTTTACTCGTGAAGTGAACAAACCTTTCTAATTTACCCAAAATTGACAAAAATTTCAACAATTACTCACTCGCGAGATCTTGTTCTAAAATAGAAATCTAGCCTTGATGAAGGCAATATTGACCCTAGTGGTACTAGTGATACTATTTACTGGCACCATCAATATTTCAATGGCCGCAACTTTGAGCCATCCATTATTAAACACATGGGGTACAGCTGGAAATTCTAATGGCTCATTTTACAATCCTCAAAGTTTAGCAATTGACTCAAATGGAAACGTGTATGTCACAGATTTAGGAAATAAACGAGTACAAAAATTTGATAGTGATGGAACATTTTTGAATGCTTGGGGCAGTGGAGGGACTGGCGCAGGACAATTTAATTCTCCAATTGGTATTGCAATAGGTGAAAACCATGTTTTCGTGGTTGACAGTCAATTAAATAAAATTCAAAAATTTGACACTGATGGAAACTTTGTAACACAATGGGGAAAACAAGGTGATGGTCCAGGAGAATTTCTTTTACCAAATGGCATCACTGTAAACAATAATGGAACCGTCTTAGTTGTAGATACAGGTAACCATAGAATTCAACAATTTACGTCTGACGGAGAATTCCTTAGAGAATTTGGACAAAGTGGTACTGCAGATGATAAATTCATTTCTCCAATTGGAATTACAACCGACTCTGAAAAGAACATTTATGTTTCTGATCCTAGCGCAAACAAAATAAAGAAATTTGATTCTTTTGGTAACTTCATAACATCTTTTGGGCCAAACGTTGCAGGTTTTCCACTTAGAGCACAAGGCCTTCAAATTGATCCAGAAGGAAATCTCTATGTTGCAGATGGTTACAATAATAGAGTGTTAAGATTAGCTTCAGACGGTCTTACACTAAGTGTTTTTGGTAGTATCGGAATTCAAGCAGGGCAATTTAAAATTCCAAAAGATGTTGCATTGGATCAATATGCAAATTTGTATGTAGTAGATTCAAACGGACAACGAATTCAAAAATTTGGAACGCCAATGACTATTGATGAACCACAACCTACACCAGAACCTACACCAGAACCTACAACAGAACTAACCCCGATTCCTGGTGATTTCACGAGACCAGCAATCATACCTCCTCCTGATGTGATTATTGAAGCAACTGGAGGACTTACACCTGTTTCAATCGGTCAGGCCACGGCAACTGATGAAAGTGGTATTCAGTCACTCGAATCCAACGCTCCATTAGAATTTCCTTTAGGCATAACCACAGTAATATGGACTGCAATTGATGGCTCTGGAAATATGGCAATTGCTACTCAAGTAGTCACAGTCAACGATACATTTCCTCCAGAAATTTCAAAACTTCCTGACATTACCGTTGAAGCAAAAAGTCCAACACAGAATATTGTTGAATTAAGGCCCCCAACAGCTACCGATCAAGTTGGCATAATGTCAATAACTAACGATTCTCCAGATTATTTTCCGATTGGTGAAACCATTGTTACTTGGACAGCCTTTGATGTTATTGGAAACACCGCCAGTACAACTCAAAAAGTAATAGTCTTAGATACATCTAAGCCAAAAATCTATGTTCCCGGAGATATTTTTGTTGAAGCAACATCTTTTGATCAAAACCAAGTCTATCTAGGGGAGGCATCTGTAATTGATAACGGTGAGATAATATCTGTCACAAATGATTCACCAGAATTCTTTAGATTAGGCAATACTACAGTTACCTGGATAGCAGCTGACGCTTCAGGAAATACCATAACTGCACAACAACAAGTATCAATAGTTGATACAACAGCTCCCGAAATAATTCCACCAGTGAATATAGTTTTTGAAGCAACTTCAACAAGTACCAATATTATTGATATTGGTTTACCTCTAGTAACTGATATACAACAAGTAGCACTAGCAAATGATGCCCCAACTCTTTTCTCCATAGGGGATACAATAGTTAACTGGACT
>JAEHKQ010000239.1 GCA_016838795.1 Nitrosopumilales archaeon | reverse complement strand
ATAATTTCATTATCTAATGATAGAATTGTTTTAGAATCTTAGAAAAATTTAACTTGAGTAAAAATCAAATATTCACAGATGGGAGAATTAAAACTCGAAAGTACTGCTTTCTCTGATGGAGAAGAAATTCCTAGAAAATATGGATATAAAAATGGTAATGTTAGCCCTCCTCTAAAAATTAGTGGCGTTCCTCCAGAAACCGAATCACTTGTTATTATAATGGATGATCCAGATGCACAGGCTGCTGTAGGAAAACTTTGGGTTCATTGGGTCATTTGGAATATTCTTCCAAACACTACTGATATACCAGAATCATCTGTACCTATTGGTGCAATTGAAGGTCAAACAGATTTTGGGGAAAATCACTATGGTGGACCTGCTCCTCCAGATAAAAGACATACCTATGTCTTTAAGCTCTATGCACTAAACACAAAATTAGATTTGCCACAAAACTCCAATAAAACAAAAGTAGAAAATGCTATGGAAAATCACATCTTAGCAGAAACAGTCCTCAAGGGCACATATGCACCATAAGAAACTTGGATGTTTTGTTGATCAAAAACTTGTAAAATTTGAGCGCGTAAATTTTTCAAAAGAGTAATAAGTTATGTTCAGGTCAAGCATCATTATTGATATCTAATTCTAATTTATTTACAATTGGAAATTTTAATTTCAGATTCCACCACCTTTTAATTATTGGAATTCTTGCTATTTCATTCTCAATCTCATTTATGATTAGATCCCAACCAGCTGATTATGGGTTTGAACTGAATGAATTTGATCCTTTTTTTAATTATAGGGCAACACAATTCATTGTAGAAAACGGAATTGTAGAATATTTTAATTGGCATGATGATATGAGTTGGTATCCTGAAGGGAGAAATATTTCTTCAAATTCTCAAGTAATCCTTCATATTACTGCAGCGTCATTATATTCAATTTTTGGTGGCAATTCCTCTCTTTATGATTTCACAATAATTTTTCCAGTAGTTTTTGGTTCTTTAACAGCAATCATATTATTTGCTTTTGTTAGAGTAATTGCTGGAACGACAGCAGGTCTTTTTGCATGTCTGTTTTATTCAGTTTCAATGCCAATTATTATTAGAGGTACAATTGGCTGGTTTAAATCAGAACCTCTTGGTCTATTTTTTGGATTATTAGCAATGTATTTGCTTCTTAGTGCTATAAGTTCTAGAAATTACAAGATTTCATTTGCCAAACTCATAGGATCTGGAATATTTTTGGCATTTGGCATTTCAGCTTGGGGAGGAATCCAATTCTTCATAATTCCCTTAGGATTATTCTTCTTAGCACTCCCATTTTTAAGAAAGGATCATGATTTCATTAGATGGACTATACCAGTTTTTACAATTTCATTTTTGTTAACAGCATTGGTTTTTGAGAGACCAGGAATCAATTTTGTTTTTGGTATACAAGGATTTTTGATAATAGGATCAACAATTTTTCTTGTTATTTGTACTATGATCCAAAAGCTTAGTAAAGAAGAAAAAAGATTACGTAATGGTCTTTACTTCCTTATTGGAACAATTCTATCAGGTATTACACTAATTACGATAAATACTAGCTCCGCATTCTTGAAATTACCTTCATTTCGGTATCTTAACGCTATGAATCCCTTTCTAACAACTCAAGACCCCTTGGTTGATTCTGTCGCTGAGCATGCAACAACTACTTTGGCGCAATCTTTTTACTTTTCATCAGTTCTGATGATTTTTGCAGGCATTGGGATCTGGTTTATTATAAAAAATAAAGATCGAATACACTCTTTCTCTAAATTGAGAAATGATATGATTGTGTTTACTTTGATTATTAGTCTTGTGGGTGTTTATGTCAGCTCCACTTTTATTAGATTAGAATTATTTGCTTCTATTTCAATAATTATTTTATCATCAATAGGTTTGTCTGTATTAACTTCTGTGATTTTAATTAATAAAAAAATTAAAGATAAAAAAATTTCTAACAACCCAAGAATTATTACCAGAATTTTCTATTTCTCTATAATAATTATTTTACTTATTATGCCATTAACAATACCTGAAAATGGAAACTGGGTTAATGCTACTAAAGCCCCCCCAACAATTCTTAATGGAGGGTCAGTCTTCAATATTGCTACTGATGATTGGCGTAATGCAATGGAATGGTTAAACGAAAACACACCCGAAGGCGCTGTGATAGCTTCATGGTGGGATTATGGTTATTGGATTACAACATTAAGTGAGAGAGCATCTCTGGCCGACAATGCAACAATATCAACTTCAAGAATACAAAAAATTGCAAAAACTCTACTTTCCCCACCTGATGAAGCATGGGAAATGCTTCAGGAGCTAGATGCTGATTATTTTTTGATATTTGTTGCAGGAGAAAGAGTAGGGAATGATCTCAATGGGATATATCTTCTCCGTGGTGGTGGTGATGAAAGTAAAAAACAATGGTTTATGAAAATTGCAGAAGAGCCTCTTGGTAAATATTTGCGTCAGGATGGAGTTAGTGGGACAGATTTATTTTGGCAAAATACATTATT
>JAEHKQ010000238.1 GCA_016838795.1 Nitrosopumilales archaeon | reverse complement strand
ACCGTCTTTTTTTATCTTCATCTGGTGGGAGCTTGTAATAATCAACCCATTCAAAATAATCGCTTGAAATATCTTTTATGAATTCTATACATGTAACTTTGTAATCTTCCACACTGCTAGCCCTTTCTGAACTTTCGTCGCCACGTAAGCTATCAAAATCCATTGGTAATGCCATTAACATTCACTGTTTTGAACATGTAAAAAAACCAATCCCAATTTTTGTCTAGATCAACGAAGAATCAATGAATATAACAGTACATGGATTTACAACAATTAATGAATTTCAGAACAATTACATTAGATCTTCAAAATCAACTAAAAACAAATCTGCCGCAAATTAGATTACTTTTAAAAAGAAGTCCTGCAATGTGCTATACAAAAATCACTGAAATTGGTTTCGCTGTAGGAAAAAAATACAATATAAAACTCATAGTAAATTTCCCACACCGTGGAAAAATAAATGACTTTGACTCCTATGGGAAACAGGATCTTAGTATAATTGTTGATCAGACAAAGACAAATTTTCCAATAGAACGTAATGTCATAAAATCCAAGGCAAAAGAGATTTTTGGTGACATTAAAGTCAAGGATGCCTACATGTATGAAGGTAAAGAAGGAGTCAAGGTTTTTTTTGAAAATGGTAGAATTGACATATTACCACATTCCCTACACGTATGGTGTAAATTTTCGGAACAAGTTTTGGATTTTTGTGATTGGTTGTTTGTTAATGTTTATCAATTAGAGTCTGAATAAAGTCTAATTTTATTCTAAATTATTTAGAATTTGGTTTGCACTTTTGTTTTGTGGATCAACTTGAAGGACTTTATTACAACATTCTTTGACTGCTTTGTGTTCCTTCAAATAAAGATGCACGTTTGCTTTTAGTAGAAGAGCTTCTGTATCAAATTCACCAATGGATAGTGTTTTATCAAAATAATATAATGCGTTTTTCGCATCCTCTAAGATGTAGTAAATGCTACCCATAATGAAAAAAAAGTCTGGATCGTTAGAATATTTATCTTCTATACTATAACCAAATTCTAATGCTTCCTTATACTCTCCTTCTTTGAGCAATTTTTTTAGACGGCGTTTTGGATAACTAAATAAACCAACCAAATATCTCACTCAACTAATTTGTGATTTATGCAATTCTCATTATGCCGTTTTCAATTAACCATTGAATTGCTGAAACAAATTCTTCATCTGAAGTAAATCCGTCTACCCAAAATCCAGTAGTAGTTTGAATCCATGATGGAATCTCAGCAGATGTTTCACCACCAGATGCAGTTGGAGGGAGTACTATGACTCCTTCATTTATCAAAAATTCAATCGCGTTAACAAATTCATTATCGGATGAAAATCCATCTACCCAAAATCCAGCAGTGGTTTTGATCCAACTTGGAACTTTGGGGCTAGTAGGTGTCGGAGTTTGTTTACCAGCAATTGGAATGTCAATTTGCAAGTAATCAAGTTCTTCAGGAGGCGCTACTATGTATTGTGGGCTTGTGCCGTAAATGTATATTACATAGTGAGCAATTCCAGGATTCTCTTTTACAATTGTATTGGTATGGACGAATCCAGCTGGGGCAAAGAGAAATTGTTTTCCTTCCTCTTGCGCAAGTGACCTAATTGGAGGCAGAGTAAAGTCATCATCAACTACTAAAATATCATATTGAACTTGATCTTCAAATTGTACGTCAGCAAAATTCCTTTTGAAACCAATAAACCACTCAATTTCACATCCTGGTTCTGGGTTTGGTGGACCATATTTCACATCCATAATGTAAGCAAAGTTGGCTGTGGCCTTTTTTACATCTACCAATTCATAATTCTGAGTACAGCCTTCCAAACTTTTTCCTGGTAAAAATGGCTTCACATTAGCAAAGGGATTAACTAATACATTTTCTTGGTAATCCAGTAATTCAAATTCATATTCTGTTGGAGGGATTCCTGAAGAAACATGAACATATGTGAAAGCTTTAATGGGAAAAGGAAAATCATCTAAAACCCAAACTTTACTATCTTGTCCACCTGTTCTCCAAGAAATAAGAGCTGTATCAAATGTTCCTGCAGGGACTGTGACAGTTTGCATTTCTGTTGGAATAATTTGTTGACCACCAATGTTTGCAATTTTTCCCCATGATGGTTT
>JAEHKQ010000237.1 GCA_016838795.1 Nitrosopumilales archaeon | reverse complement strand
GACAGGCCCTGATCATGTATTGCTAAAGATGTACCAATTCCAGTCCTTTCTCTATTGACTCTGTCATCAGGAAATGAGCGCCTCTCAGGACCAGTACTTTCTACACGCTCAGATGACACAAAGCCACAACCGCCACAAAAAATCTCACCTGTTTCGGTATCTGTGATTAGTTCCTTTTTCCCACATCTTAAACAACTTTGTTTGATGTCAGGAATTTGATTAACCATGCCTTCTAGAAGTATGTGGGGTCTTAAACCTTGGTGATTAAATTACTTGATATGGATTCACTGCCTGAAGAGGAATTTTGAAACTCGTATTAACATTTCATAACAACTGTTAATCGGTAATTGTACCAAATGAAAATCTAAAAGAAATCTGAGAGTATCTTTTGTCGCATTAGCTTAATGATATCTCCATGGGCAAGCCATTCCTTTGTCGATATACTCATAGGTCGTACCGCAACATCGAGTGCCTTTTCAAACGAACCAGCTAGAATGGGTTTCTGTTTCATTGCAGCCCGTACCCCTTCTCGAATCTGCCAGACGCCAACCGGTATGGCATATTCTGGTCGAATCTCTCGAAGTGTCAGCGCACCACTTTGGATTTGATGTTTCACTAAGTATTCCGCAACGGCAAGTTTCGCAGAGAAATATGCACCAGCTATTGCAGGAGGATGATCAATTCCTCTGGCATCCTCATGATCAGATCCAAATCCCAACACTCCGTTGGAATACCAAGCCTCAATCATCTCGTACAGCCATCGGTGTGGAAATAGAATAACAGAAAACAAATTTCCCAGATGAGAAAAATGAAAAACTCGATTTCCATCAATCAAAGGATAATCTAATGTCTCATCGATTAGTGATTTTGAAATGATGTCATCGGTTGCTGTTATGCTCCACCGAGTTGGAACGAGTTTTCTTTTCTTGCCAAACATTCCTATGCTAAAACACTTTTGAATTTTTGAGATCTCTATTCCAGAATTGTACAATTTCAGAACAGCGTCTGCTGCTTTGAGGTCTCGGTCATAGTATGATTTTTCGATGTGTCGTTCCGAAACGCTGGATGAAAACTTGACAGACTTTATCTCACCAATTGGACCAAACGGCGCATTGTACCCATCGAGTAACCCAACAGAACTTGTTTCCTTGTAGAACTGGATGTCAGAATCGGTTGGCTTTTCTGACATTGCCATTTCTTGTAGATCCTCAATGAATCTGCCGGTTGGCTTATCCACACGAACTTTTTGAACACCTCTGATCAAGTTTAATCTGTAATTGACAATTTCATCGAGTGATTTTCCGGTCCATCTTTCCGGCAGATCAAGAATGCTGGTGTCACCATGTACTGGTGGAACCATCGGACCGACATTCACTTTCGGATAGTTATAGGATCCAACAAAAACAGATGGCGGACTAGACCCAGAGATACTATCAGATGAGAACAAATTCCCATATTTCGACAGGTATTCGTTCCATTTTACCTCAATCGCCTTTCTAATATCCTGGGAATCAGGCACGATTCTGCTATAGAGAATTCTGGTATTAAGTTGCCTAATGGAATAGTTTCACTATAGGTCAACGCATGATGTTTAAAGAACAAAAACGAAATGGAATCATGGCGGCTGAAAGAATTGTCTCCTTTCTTCCTAGTGCAACCGAGCTTATCTATGAGTTGGGTGCACAAGACAAGTTGTTTGGTGTGACACATGAGTGCCTATATCCAGAGGACGCAAAAACAAAGCCGCGCGTTATTGATACAGTAATTGATGGTGCTACGATGTCTAGTCCAGAAATAGACAAAAAGACATGTGAACTGATGCGAGATGGACAGGACATCTTTGTTCTGGATGAAAATAATCTAATCAACGCAAAACCTGACCTAATACTATCGCAAACAACCTGCGAGGTCTGTGCAGCTCATACAAATCAGGTAGAGCAGGCCATGCAAATTCTAGAACAAAAACCACAGCTACATTCTGTAGATCCACACAACCTGGAACAAATTTTAGACAGCATTAGTGTGGTCGCCAAACTTGTTGGCAAGGAAAATGAAGGGAGACAACTCCGTGATTCCCTAAAAAATCGAATTAATCATGTCAAAAATCAAAATTACACCACAAAACCAAAGGTTCTTGGAATAGAATGGATCAAACCGTTCTTTACATCTGGTCATTGGGTACCCCAAATGGTAGAGTTTGCTGGTGGAACCAACCAAATTAGTAAGATAGGAGAGCATTCCAGAAGATTAGAATTCAGTGAAATCAAAGAATCGGATCCAGATGTCATAATTGTAATGCCTTGCGGTTTTGACACAGAGAGAACTGTTTCAGAGTATAACGAATTTCTAAAGAATGATCCCGAATGGAACTCTTTGCGTGCTGTCAAGGGGAACAAAGTTTATTGTGTTGACGCAAACGCTTACTTTTCAAAACCAAGTATCAGAACGGTGACAGGTTTAGAGATTCTAGTAAAAATAATTCATCCTGAAATGTTCGAGCAACTAATAGTACCAGAAAATTCCTTTGCAAATGTCAAAGCCTAAAGTTCTAGCTTTCTTCGGCTTCTTCCAATTCTTCGATCTTAGAGGTACTTCTGTTAGGCCTGATTGGAACATAGATAACTGTCAACAAGAAAGGTTTCCAGAAGAGGGAAATAGGTGCTAGCATTCCAAAAGTTTGTTTATTTGGTGTAATTTTTTTTCTTGAGAAAATTCTCACTCTGAATGGTAATCACTGGTATCTTTAGTCAGAATTATCCAAATTGCTTGATTTTGACAAGGGCTTCCTTGATCAGTGGAAGATCGCTCTGAAGGTTTTTTGGCTCATCAAAAAGATAGGTATATCTCTCCACCATTGTGTTGACAATTTTTTCAATGTCAGATTTGTAACAATTCAAAGCCTTTTCAATTAATGAGACCTCAAACTCGACCTGCTCAATCAGTTTAGGATTGTCTAGTCCGGCGTTGATTATTTTAATTACCAATGGGACCTTTTCTGCTGTTTTCTTTCCTTCTTCTACAATGAGTATTCGAAGTGAAGGAACATCCCGTATCTGTGGATCGGAGCCCACGTTTGCAACTCGTCTTCTGTAGTGATCTAGAGCTCGGAGAACAATTCCATGACCTCTTTCCCTAAGGTAGATCCCACCAAGCCAAGTTCTAGCTGACATTTGTTTCTAGAACGATTGGATGAAAAATAAAGATTGTTACTTGTTAAGTTGACATTCGATTTTCAATGACTTTGTTGTGGTATAGTATACAAAAACCAAGAATCCAATGGCAGCTAGCCTTAATGGAATTTCATAGGTAGTTAAAAACGAGAAAGCCACACCACCTATGCTTCCAAATGTTGAGATCATTGCAAAGCCTATTGGGCCACACCCACAAGCACCGGCAACTGAACCAATAACTGATCCAAAAACACTTCCGCCCATTTTCTTTTTCGACATACGCATTAATCGAATTCTAAAAACATTCATTGAAACAACAAGACCTGACAACGCTGAAACTACAATAATTAAAACAAACCCCAGTTCTCTGCCCTCTGCAATATAACCAATAAGAAACGGTTCAAGAAAAATATATTCTGAGATAATCAAAAGTGGGATTAAAAGACCGACAAAAATTGCTGATGCTAAAACTACATAAGGATAATTTGAAAAAACTAGTTTGATGGATTCTGCCAATCTATGTCAAGGAGTCAACTACGTCTTTAAAAACCGAGAATGGTTGTGCACCTGAAATCTTTTGTTGTTCTCCTTCAGAATTGATTATAAAAAATGTAGGCGTGCTTGTGGCTCCTTGCTTTCCAGCCTCAGCAGTATTGAATTGAACTCTTTTTGAGAATTTTCCAGAATCCACACAGCTGTTAAACATTTCCATATCTAAATCGAGGCTAAATGCAAATGCCTT
>JAEHKQ010000236.1 GCA_016838795.1 Nitrosopumilales archaeon | reverse complement strand
TTTTCCAATAGTACAATCATTTTTCAAACCTTTGTCATCTTTAAGATCTTGCCATATAGCATCAATTGCCATAATACCTGCAGCTTTAGCATCAACAGGAATCTTAGCTCTAGCATATTTTGCTCCATCTGATTGTTTTGTATATTCTATTCCCATATCATTAAGAAAATCAAATACACCGAAAACAATAGCAGAGATACGTTTCGAGTATGAAGCAATACTATATGCATTTACTACTCCTTCTGCAGATTCAATTGATGGTATGAGTTCAATGGGTTTTAGTTTGTGCTTTTTTTCAAGGCTAGAAAGAGTTTTTTCGATTTTTTTTAATTCTTGAATGTTGTTTACTTTTGGAATTACTATACCATCAATTCCTTTCTGAACAATTTCTTGAAGATCAGCAGGAATTTTTCCAGAAAATGGAGAATTTGTTCTAACAAATACTGATGGATGGTATTGATTTCGTTTTTTTAGGGCATTTTTAATGAGTTTTCGGGCATTTTTCTTTTCATTATTTGGGACAGAGTCTTCAAGATCAAAACAAACTATGTCGGCTGGTAGGGATTTTGCTTTTTCTAAAAAGCGAGAATTATTTCCTGGAACAAAAATTAGGCTACGAAAAAGCCTTGTCATGAAATGATTAGGCCCCTTCTGGCTTCATTAAGATTTTGCCAAAGAGACCTTTGCCGGTAAGCATTTTAGTATGAGCTTCTGCTGCTTGTTCAAATGTAAAAGTTGAATCGATCGTTGCTTTGATCTTTCCTTGACCCATCCAATACAATCCTTGATCTAGTTCAGCTTTTGTTCCTTGGGTTGAGCCAAGGATGTTTATTCCTTTGAAAAATACCTGACGTAAATCAGTTTTTGCATCATATCCTGTCGTTGCACCACATGACACTAACGTTGCGCCAAATTTGAGAAGGGTAAGTTGTTTATTCCAATGTGTTTGACCAATGTGATCAAATGAAATGTCAATTCCTGGAGCTTTGCCTTTTTTCTTTGCAATCTCTTTTGTAATTGCTCTTACTTCTTTATGCCAATCCTCTTTTCTATGATCTACAGCATAATCTGCACCTAATTCTTTACATTTATCTAATTTATCTGGACTTGCAGTTGCTATAACATCACAATTGTAAAGTTTTGCAATTTGAATTCCAAAACTACCAACACCAGAACCTCCCCCCATTATCAAAACAGTTAGTCCTGGTTGAATTTTCGCTCTACCAACTAGCATATGCCAAGAAGTTAGTAGTGTCATTGAGGCAGCTGCAGCCTCATCATAACTAACATTTTCAGGAATTTTGGATATATTTACTTCTGGAAGATGAGTAATTTCGCAAAAAGCTCCCCATGTTGGGCCAGTTTGAAAGCCCCAGATGATTCTATTAACACAATCAAATTCTCGTCCATCGGTACATGCACTACACACTCTGCATGACATGTTTGAATGAGAAACAACCCTATCACCTACTTTGATATTTTTTACGTCATCACCTACTGCAATAACATCTCCCGCAGCATCAGAACCAGAAATGTGTGGAAGAGGTGCGGCAATTGGTTGTCCTCTCATTGCCCAAATATCATTATAATTAAGAGCAGTGGCCTTAACTTTGAAAATTACTTCGTCAGGTTTTGGTTTTGGATCATCAACATCCTTTACTTTTAGAATTTTTTTGAAATCGTCATCAGGAGCGTATTCTTCATAAACAAGACCTTTCATGAATAGTTTCGATCTTTTTCCCCTAATTATATTTTCTTAGATTCTAACGGCGGGTAATCTTGAAGTCTCGTTTTGGTTGTTGCATTGACAATAGGATTTGTTTAAGCTGATCATCAGTAATTTGAGAATTTATTTTTCCTTGATTAACCAATCCAATGAGATGGTTTTCGACAAGAGTAGCTAGTTCTTGTTTTACCATTTTGATATTATTTAGTCGGCTTCTTGCTTCAGAAGTAAGAATTTGTTTTATAATATGTTCTTTTTGAGCTTCAAACTCTGCTTCATTAACTTGATTTTCTTGATTTGCATTTTCATCCTGATTTGGATAACTCATTGTAACACTACGAATATACTTTCAAATGTTGATTTTCTGTGGTTAGTTCTTTCAATATCTCAGTGGCAAGACGATCAAGTTTTTGCATACCTTGTTTAGTAACAATTCTACCTTTTTTCTCAACCTTTTCAACATATCCAAGTTTTTCCAAACCATGAATTGCATTTCGAATGATTGCACCTCCAGCATCTCTATGATGAGCTGCGCCATAACCTACGGGTTTTCCTCCACCAAACTCTTTACGGAGGTCATTAATTCCAATAGGACCATGTAGGTAGATTTTCCTTAAAATTGAAGCACATCTTATGTGCCACCAATCTTTTTCATGAGGTGGTCGATCTGCATGCGACCCAGTTTTAACAAAAGAAGCCCAGCTAGGAGCTGGAATATCTTCATTCTTCAAAATATCAGTTAATTTTCTTAGCAATACATCAGCTGGTACATCATGGACCTTTGCCATGAGGTGAAAAACTTGAGAATCGTCTTATAAATCATTGAGCTATTACTTTGCGATATGTATGACCACAGAAGTTACATGTTATTCGTATTGATTTGATTGTTGATCGTCCAACTCTGATCTTTGAATTGATGCCAGGTGCAATGAAACTTTTACATTTTTTACAAAAAACCATTCTAAGTTCATAAGGCATTTTCACTTTATGCCGCATACTGATTTTTTTTGCAAGCGAAGCCTGGCGTTGTGCTAATTTTGGATTTGTTTTTGCATTAGATAATGCATTATCGATTAAAATTTCCATTCGCTCTAACGCAATTTTTTTCACAACTGGTTTCATACAAATTCATAATTAATGCCCTAAAAATTTTGATCGTTTTATACACAAAGGTGCGGTCACCGGGATTTGAACCCGGGTAACGGGCTTGGAAGGCCAGCGTACTACCAGGCTATACTATGACCGCATAAGAGAGCAAACTTTGTTGCCTACTTAAAAATTGTTTTTTCATATTCGTAAAGAACTCGCCCTACTGCAATATGTGCTTCTAAAGACTTTGTATCAATACAATACAATTCATCAATTCTTTTTTTAACAATCTCTGAAAAATGTCCTTTGTGAAAACCGCCAATTACCAAACAACAATCATCATCAAGTTTTGATACAACATTTTCGTATGAACTTTGTTCGCCTTGTGTTGATAATCCAATAACTTTTTTCGGTTTAATTAGATCAATTAATTTGGAAAAACTCATTTCTTTTAATTCTAGTAAACTTGAGTCCTCATTGGAAATAGTTTTTTCTTTATACAGCTTTTCTATTAGACCTTCAAATCTATGATAAGATTTTGGAATTCGTACATTAGTACCTATGCGAATTACTTTATCATTAATGGTGTGAATGTAAATTTTAATTTTATTCTCAAAATATAGTGGTATAGTACAGGCTTCCAACAGACATAGATGTACAAGATCTGGTCTGCCTCTTTGCAGTTCATTTTCGATTCCTTTCATAGCAGCAAAGTGCCAGGAATTATCTAACAAAATTTCTGAGGAATGTTTTCCTAGTTTTTGTGAATGTGAAACAACAGATGGATGTTTTTGAATTGATTCAGGAACTAATTCAAGTGCTGATTCAGCTAAAACTAATGATAACATAGGAAAGGTTACTGATTTTGTTTAATTACTTTTTCAAATTCAGCCCATGCGGGTTTCTTGTTACCATCCGAGTCTATCAAACCAGCACTGCATATGTAGTTGCTAAGACGCTCAATTACAAATTCACTACTTCCAAGTCCTGATCCACCACCAATTGAAACTTGACCTTCAATACGTGCTGAACCAACGATACAAGTTCCTTCTGGTTTATCGTATTGTCTATACCAAGTAAAAAATTCAATTTTTGGTTCATATTCACTGTAAAAATCAAAAGCCTGTAACACAAAATCTACTTGAGCTTCTTTACTTCCTCCAACAAAATTGGAAGTGCTCCAACTAATTTCAAATAGTGCTATATTTTTATCAGGCACTAATTCGAACATTTTTTCTAGATCAGCCCTTGCTTCATCATGAGGATTTTTTGATATTTAAAGAGTGTCCACTGGGAAGTATGTAAAAGCTACAAAATCACCTATGTTCAATTCAGAAACAATGTGTTCAAGATTTTTGTTTATTACATCATGTAAAGAAAAAGAATTTGCAATTTTTACATCAGGATGTTTTTCCTTTATTTCATCATACACTTTATTAAACAACTCTTTGTAAATTGGAATTTTGTTTTCATTGTATCGAAAATAAGCGTTTACATCGGCACCAATAATTACTGTATCAACAATATTGTATCTAGTCAAGATTACATCAAGTATGTTTATGAGTCTGTCAGCAGGAATGTTTTGAATTGGTGGATTTCCAATCCAGTTAGGAAATGGGCCCAAAGTTTTACCATTAATAATTGAAAAATAAAGAGTAACTTGCAGATTGTTTTTCCTATTAAAGGTCATCAAAACATCAGTATCACTAAAATTATACTCATCTTTTTCAGGTTCCACTAAATTCCAAAACAAGTAAACATTACTTCTTCCAATTCCTGACGAAGCTGC
>JAEHKQ010000235.1 GCA_016838795.1 Nitrosopumilales archaeon | reverse complement strand
TAAAGTTATGTCTCAAGACATATCTTTAGAAAGTTGTTAATGCTGAAAATTATCTGTCCTTTTAGACCATTTACTGTTATTTTTGACACTGTAAATCACGTCTAATCACGACTAATTTCTCCATGACTAAAACCACATGATTTTTCCTAATATTGTCTTGGTTTCGTTTACCTCGTTTACTTTTTCAAAATTTAGTTTTAATAATCACTAAATTATTCAATCTGTTGATTATTTTTATGATGGATTATCCAACTGTTTGTAAAGCGTGTGGAGCAAATAACATCATAACTATTGAAGGTAATACACCGTTGACGACTATAGATTGTGATAACCACAAATGTGAAAAATGTGGTAAAGTGGGCATGAAATTCTAAAAATGTTTGATGATCCTGAAAAATAAATGTCGTATTAGGACATTTTGTTAGATTAAAACCCCCAATTTCGTGATACCACAATGATACCTCATTTGAGGTATCAATCTGCTGTTCATTTTGAACATACATCTATCTAATAACAAAAAAATCTCATTATATTACAAGAGTCGCTTTGAATTCCCAGAGAGCTACTTTTGCCCGACCTAGAATTCAGCCCCGTTCTTTGGGATTCATACCTCTTAACGCAGCCCCCATCTTGACATGACTTTGTTTTCCAATCTCTTGAAAACAAGGCCGTCAACTAAGATGCCAATTCCCATTATTACTACCATTACAGCAATCACTTGAGAAACATCAATTGTCTGTCTACCAACATTCAACAAAAATCCTAATCCCAAGAACGAAAACAAAATCTCGGCACCAATAACACCTCGCCATGCAAATGCCCAACCTTGTTTAAAACCTGAAATCATGTAGGGAAATGCAGCTGGCATCAAAACCATTGTAATGAGCTGACTTCCTTTCGCACCCATGTTTTGTGCTGCTTCAATGTAGTGCGGGTCGATGTTTTTCACACCTGTATACGTATTGATAGTAACAGCAAAGATTGCGCCAATCGCAGTCACAAAGATAATTCCTGCATCAGACACACCGAACCAAATTAACGCCAATGGAACCCAAGCAATTGATGGAATAGACTGCAGTCCTAGCACTAGTGAACCAATTGTTTGGTTGACCGTTTCCATCCTAGCCATGAAAATTCCAAGAGTGATTCCACCAGCTATCGCAATTGTAAGACCGACAATCAGCCTCAACATGCTAGTGCCAATGCCGTAGAATAGGCTTCCATCAGCTGCTCCGTACCCCAAGTCTTGTATAACCTCCCATGGAGATGGAAAGATTTCGTTTGGCCAAAAGTTAGCATCTGCAACTGCCTGCCAGACCGCTAATATGGCAACGTAAAAAATGATTTTCTTTGCAGTTAAATGCTTACTCATTCTGATTCCATCCTCTTTTTAACTTCGGGTTTTAGTTCTGCAAGGATTTCCTGCTGTTGTGGTACAAGTTTTTGATCTTCAACAAGTCTAGGTCGAGGAAAATCAATCGATACCTCTTTTTTTACAACAGCTGGCCTGTTGGTAAACACAACAACTTTGGTTCCGAGAACTATGGCCTCTGCAACATTGTGAGTTACAAACACAATAGTCTTCTTTGTTTTTTGCCAGACAATCTGCAACTCAACTAATAACAGTTCACGTGTTTGTGCATCCAATGCCGCAAATGGTTCATCCATCAACAGAACGTCAGGATCCATTACCAAAGCCCTCGCTATTGCAACTCGCTGTTTCATTCCAGTTGAAAGTTGATATGTGTACGAGTTTGCAAATCTTGTAAGCTGCATCATGTCGAGATATCGTTGTGAGATTTGTGAGCGTTCGTCTGGTGGAATTCCTGCAATTTTTAGTCCAAACTCTACATTATCAATAACCTTAAGCCATGGAAACAGCGCACCTTCCTGAAAAACCATGATCCGTTCTGGACCAGTATTGGTGACAGGTCTGCCATCAAAGAGAATATCTCCTTCCTCAGGTTTTTCTAATCCAGCTGCTATTCTAAGAAATGTAGATTTACCACATCCAGAAGGTCCAACAATACAAACAAAGTCGCCCTCTTGGATTTTGAGGTTTACTCCACCTAGTGCTTTGAGCTTGTAATCATCGTGCTGAAAATATTTTACAATGTTTCTTGCCTCTAGCTTGGCCATCTTTCAATTAAACCTCCTACTTTTGTTCATTAGGGATTGGGTCATAAAAAATTCCTTCAAGACTGTAACCGTCTCTACCCAAGTAGCCAAGCAAATCAGCTCTCTCAGCAAAGATGTGAATTGAGGTTGGAATTGGGTCGGATGTAATCTCTATGTGAGTTAGCGCTTCTGAAATAATATAATCAGGAAATGCTTTGCCAAGTTCTCTTTTTACAAATTCATTAAAAATTTTCCCAGTTTGTTCTGGATTAGAGTTAATCCATTGTATGGTATCGTGGTGTGCTTGCAATAATTTTTGAATAATTTCTGGATTGCTCTCGACATAGTCGGCTCTTGCAACAAGCAGAACTGATGCGAATCGGTTTTCCGGCCAAAGCTCCTCTTCGTAGAATAATCTTTTACCTCCAAGCTCGTTAACAAAAATAGTTGCCCATGGTTCCGGTACCCAGGCAGCATCAATGTCAGATTTTATAAAAAGTGTATAAATTTCAGGATTAGAAATATTCAAAACAACCACAGAGCCGCCCTTTTCAGCTGTGGTAAAACCATGTTCGGACAAGTAGTGGCGGAGTGAGACGTCTTGTGTGTTAGCAATTTGTGGCGCGGCAATTCTTTTTCCAGAAAAATCAGCAGCGGATTGAATGTCCGAGTCAGGATGTACAACAAAGCTTGCGCCACCAGAAGCCGCCCCAGCTAAAATTACAATGTTGTGGTTTTCTGATTTCAAAAATCCGTTAATGGCAGGACCTGGACCAACATACGCCACGTCAATGGAGCGTGCAAAGAAAGATTCAATCACTTGAGGGCCGCTATCAAAAATTTTTTTCTCAACTATTGTTTCGTTTCCAAGTTTTTCATAAAAGATTTCTTGTTCTAAGCCAATGATTGGAACGGCGTGACCGACGTTGGGAAAAAATGCTAATCTAATTTTGTCTTTGTCGTCCTGCCCTACAGAGGCAAATACAGCAAGAGCTACTG
>JAEHKQ010000234.1 GCA_016838795.1 Nitrosopumilales archaeon | reverse complement strand
TTTCCACTCGAAGATCAGACATTGCACAAGATGCCAAAATAAACTCGTATCTTGGTTTATTTGGTGCTATGCTTTCTCGGTACAGAATTGAATACTATCTAAATGGTACAGGCGCATCGGTAAACGACTCTGAAATTATATTTGGAAATAATGATCAATCATTTGATATTCAAACTAATGTAACCCACCAGAGTCCTTCTACCGAAGGTAGAGTCAACGAAAAATCAATTCTAAAAAACAGGTCAAAGTCATTATTCAAAGGAATGATAAGAATTAATGAAAATGCCACCAAATCTCAATCATTCCTTTCTGGCCGTTCTATTTTGCTTGATAAAGGCACAAAATCAGATTCAATACCTGGTCTTGAAATCTTTACAAATGATGTTAAAGCTACACACTCTGCTTCAGTGGCACAAATTGATGATGAGCAGATTTTCTATCTAAATACTAGATGCCTAAGTCGTTCTGAAGCAGAGCGCGTAATTGTTGAAGGATTTTTAGAACCCCTTTCAAGAAAAATGTCTTACCAAGTACGCGCGTGGATTGCGTATCTAATAGAATCAAAGTGGAGTGGACGTGAATTAACAGTCAATATTGATGAAGAGCTCAGAAAACTTATCGAGGTTGAAGAAACCCGATATAATGAAAATGCAGACATTGAACAGCATTACAAGTATAGGTGATTAAACTGAGTGAATGGATAAAGGCTTGTAAGACAGACCAAGTAGGCGATGGAGAATTATTTGCCTTTGATCATAAAGACCAGAAAATACTTTTGGCAAATTTAAAAGGAAAAATCTTTGCTACAGATTTAATCTGTACTCATGCTCAAGCAGATCTTTCTACGGGTTTTTTGACTGATGAAGGAATAAGATGCCCATTGCATCTATCAGTTTTCAACTTAGAAGATGGTACACCACAAGGTCCCCCAGCAGAAAAACCATTGAAAACTTACAATGTTAAAATACAAGAAAACGAGATTTACGTGGAGGTTTAGTTAAATGCAAAGTAAAGAATTATCTATTGAAAATATTAGAAAAGACTTTCCAATTTTAAAAAGGAAAGTACACGACAACAAACCATTAGTATATCTTGATAATGCTTCAACGACTCAAAAACCAAAACAAGTTATTGATGCGTTAACAAACTACTATAACAATTACAACGCAAACATACACAGATCAGTTTACTCAATAGCAGAAGAAGCAACTGAAGCTTATGAAAAAGTAAGAGACAAAGTAGCCAAATTCTTGAACATATCAAAACGCGAAGAAATAATCTTTGTTAGAGGTACTACCGAGGGCATTAATCTGGTAGCATATGCATGGGGACGAAAGCACATCAAGGAAGGCGATATCATTGTCACAACTGAATATGAACATCACAGCAATATCGTTCCGTGGCAACTCTTAGTTAAAGAGAAAGGAGCAAAGTTAGAATATATTGAAATTAATGATAATGGAGAACTAATTTTAGATCAGCTTGACAAGTATCTAGCAACAGGAAAAGTCAAGCTAGTTGTCTTTAGTCTGATGTCTAACGTTTTAGGCACAATTAGTGACGCAGAAAAAATTATTTCTAAATGCCACGAGGCTGGAGTGAAAACCCTAGTAGATGCCGCTCAAGCAGTTCCTCACATGAGCGTTGACGTTTCCAAGTTGGGATGCGACTTTTTTGCTTTTTCAGCACACAAGATGTTGGGACCTACTGGAATTGGAGTTCTCTGGGTTAGAAAAAGTGTTCTTGAAACAATGGATCCGTTCCATGGCGGTGGTGACATGATACGTGAGGTTCACAAATATGAAACTACGTGGAATGATCTACCCTACAAGTTTGAAGCAGGAACTCCAAACATTGCAGATGT
>JAEHKQ010000233.1 GCA_016838795.1 Nitrosopumilales archaeon | reverse complement strand
CTTGAGGATGCAAATAATGCTTTAGAAGATCTAAAAGCAAGAAAAATTATTGGGCGAGCAGTAATAAACCCATAAAAATTTTAAAAATGATGAGTAAGAAACTCAATAAGAATTAGTATAAAATAATATAAAACAAAATCTGTGATTCAACTTATGGGAGAAATAAGAAGACAAGACTATACTTTGGCATTTACCCATTTAAAGAACAATCAAAATATTTCGGCACATAATCTTTTTACTGATTTAGCTGAAACACAAAAAAAGACGGATAAAATTAAAGCTGCTCTTCTTTTTCTATTAGCTGCTGAATGTAAATCAAAACAGAATAAAGACAATGATCATGAAGTCTTGGAGGCAGGAAAATTATTTTTAGACTTTGGAACAAAAATTGAATCTTACCAAGCAAAGGGTGCTCTACTTTGCGCTTCAAAATGTTTTCTAAGGGTTGGAGAATACGATGATGCCAAGAAAGCTTTCAACAAAGCAAAAGAGTTTCAACTTCCAACGATTGAAGTTTCAAGACCTATTATAATTATAGAAGACAGCAAAGCCGTTGTAATGAAATTAGAAAACTACTTGGAAAAACTAGGTTACAGCGATTGTACAAATTATCAAACTGGTAAAGAGGGAATTAAAGAATGTAAAAAACTAATCTCTACCTCCAAAAACCCAATAGTTTTACTTGATATGGGTTTACCAGATATTGATGGAGCTGTTGTTGCTTCTACACTATTAGAAGAAAAACCAGATTTACAGATTGTTCTTATTACTGCCGATGAAAAAACCACCAAACGAGTTAGCAAAACTATAAGCTCTGGCGTTTCTGCTTTTATCCAAAAACCATTTACGATTGATGAGATAAAAACAGCTCTTGATATAGCAGAGAAAGACTATTCACTTTCAAAGTAATAATAACGACATATTCAACAAATTTACATTTTTAATATCAAATTCACTAATTCTATAATCAACTACATCATCTGAAAATTTTTCAATTATTTTTAATGATGGTTGATTTTGACCTGATTCAATTTTCATTATAACAATCATATTCCATTCTCCCTTAAGATTCGCTACCAAAAGATAATTGGGTAATGTTATTGCAAAATCTTTTATCGAATCTTTTGTTGACTCTAGTGATTTTGCAGGTTTAAGCTTCAAAAATGCAGCTTCATATTCATTTGATTCACTAACATCGGTAAGAATCGCTTTGTAACCTTTGATTATGCCACTTTTTTCTAATCTTTCGATTCTTTTCCTAATTGTTCTATCCGAAACGTCATGACCAGATTTCCTTAATTCAGATGCTATTTCTTTTGAAGGGGTTCTTGCATTTGTATTTAAAATTTCAATAATTTTCTGATCCACCTTGTCTAAATTAGACCATGAACCACTACTCATCATAATGAGATTATGAGGGATGCTTTTGAATTTTTGGTTAAAATGGTCCCAAGCGCAGGAATTGAACCTGCGACAACCCGGTTTCTGTATGCCTGATAGGCTGTTATTCAGTCAGCCAAAAGCCAACAACTACAGCCGGAAGCTCTACCAGGCTGAGCTAGCTTGGGACAAATTCATTCGATGCTTTCTACTATTAAATAACTATCGAAGATAATTAGAGTAATCAAAAAACACGTTTGATCGTAATCGAATTTTTGATAAATAATAAATAATAAACCTCATCTTTAGTTTATCTATGTATCTTCAACAAGAGCTAACAGATGGATATGTCTGTGCGCCATATATGCATAATCACGATTCTATAGAATTGAAAGATATTTGGTCTCATTCAAAAAATATCCAACGCATGTATTTTGTTACTGCTACCTTTTCAAATGAAACTAAACCATATTTTGCATCATGCGCAAATCACTATATTCTAGCAAAGTTCAAAGACAATAAAAAAATTCTAAAAGAACTTGATAAATTCAAACAGGATAAAGTATCTTTTATTTTTAATATGGATGATGATCTCTTTGAGAGAGAAACAGAAGGATCAGTGAACTTTGTTTCAGTTTATTATTTAGAATATGGAGATTCCATTGATGATTTCAGAGAAGTTGCCAATGTTATTGCTAAACGAGTTAAGATTGGCCGGGCAGGTATAGGTCACATGGATATTTTTTCAAACGAACCACCAAAATTTACATTCCCTTACAGCGATAATATTGTGGTATTAGAAGTTTCAAGTGAAAAAAGTTATCAAAGTGTTAATCAGTATTGTGAAAAAACACGTCGTGATGTTTGTAGAAAAGGCATCACAATGACTAACCTAGTTAGTCTTTCTATCCTTGATACGTTAAAGTAAAAAAGTTAAACATGTAGCGCGCCCAGTGCTCTTAATATCTCCCTTATCTTATCATAAAACATGAAAAAACAGCGAAGTTTGCGGTTATTTGAGCAGATCCTGAAATCTGACTTGACCAAAAAAGTCTACTTGCAGAGCATAAACTACTTTAGAGAATATTGCAAAATCAAGGATTTTGATTCATTGCTTGACATTCCACCAAAAAAACTCCAGATGCTGATTGAGGATTATGTGATTAACCTAAAGGAAAAAATTTCTCCCAATTCCATTCCTACCAGATACTGGCCCATCCAGGCATTCTTTGAGATTAATGATGTCATGATTAACTGGAAAAAAATTAGAAGATTATTTCCGGCAAAAGTAAAAAAATCAGGGTACGAACCTTGGTCAACTAAAGATATACAGAAAATGTTAGAGGTAGCTACAGATGTCAGAAGCAGGGCTTTGATTCACTTGGTAGCATCCACTGGTGTAAGAATTGGCGCAATTCAAGAAATGAAACTAAAACATATTGAAGATATGCACCTTGGTTGCAAAAGTGTTTTAGTTTATCCAGATGATCCAGAAGAATATCACACTTTTCTAACACCAGAAGCATCTAGTATACTTGATAGATATCTTCGAAAGCGCAAGTTTGATGGCGAACAGCTTACACCAGAATCTCCAGTGTTTCGTAAAATGTACAAAATAGGAAAAGCGAAAGCAATACCACTTGGTGAAAGAGGAATGTCTGTGATAATTCAAAGATTGATAAAAAAAGCTGGATTAAGATCACTTGAAAACAAATCAGGTTTACGATACAACATTCAACAAGATCATGGATTTAGAAAACGCTTTAACACAATTATGAAACTAAACAATTCAATCAATCATAATCTGGTAGAAAAGATGATGGGCCACAAACGTGGTTTGGACGGAGTTTACTTGACTCCAACCGTGGGGGAACTTTTTAATGAATTCAAAAAAGCAATCCCTGAATTTACAATTGATGACTCTGAACGAATAAAATTGGAAAAGGAAAAACTTGAACAAGAAAAAAATGTGGTTGATAAACAAAGAATGGAAAATGAAAAGTTACTTAATAGAATTGAAGAGTTAGAGTATGGGGCAAATGCAAGAAAGTCTGAATATATGACAAAGATGTATAGTTTGCAAGATGATCCAAAGCGACGTATCCTTGAAACAATTTTACATCTCTGGTTTGAGATGAGGGCAACAGAAGATGAAAAACAAAAAATTTGGAAGAAACTAAGTTTGGCAGAAAGAAATAATGAACCAGTAGACCTTTCTATTTTTGAAGAGT
>JAEHKQ010000232.1 GCA_016838795.1 Nitrosopumilales archaeon | reverse complement strand
CCAGAATTTGGTACCATTGCGGCATTGATTCTTGCAGTGGCAATTATATCAATAATTGCAGTTTCTGCCAAGACAAGACTAAGCATAATGCCAAAATACTAGATCATCAAATTTTTTCATTTTTTTAAATATACATAAATAGAGACGGTGTTAAAGCGCAAACAAGATGAATGTTCATACCTCGTACATTTTAATTGCAATTCTAGCCGCAGTTGGAGCTATGTCAATCTCATCTGCTTTTGCACTTCAACCGGCATGTCCCGATTGTGGGGCAGATGGAGAAATGACAGTTCAAGAAAGTTTGATTAAAGAAGTGCCCGTATCTGTTTGGACAGATAGTTTAACATATGATCATGAAACAGCAATTCGTGTTGATGGTCAGGTTGCTAACATCAGAGCAGGCACTCCAATTACTTTGACAGTAACTAGTCCAACTAATAATATAGTTACAATTGCTCAGATATCTGTAGATACTGATGGGACATTTAGTACAATTTTAAGCACTGCAGGCAACTTGTGGAAATACGATGGTGTCTACACTATTCGAGTTCAATATGGAAATGAAGCAGTAAGTAACAAAGTTCTTGTTGAACTCACAGGTGGAATCTCACTCGAACCAACTATTTCTGAACCGACACTTAGATGTGGAGTATCTGAACTATCTGCAACTGGATCGTGTGTACCTTTCAGTATTTCTGGGGCTACAATAACAGGCGCATTGTTTAGTAGTGAAACCAATTCATTAACTGTAAAAATTTCAAGTTTTGATGATGGTACACTCACCGTGGACCCATCAAGCAATGCAATTAGAGGCATATTCATGATTCTAGTTGATGGTCAAGAATGGGATGATGTAGACATTAATGGAAATGAAGTAACTGTGATGTTTCCAGCTGGAACTGAAGAAATCGAGATCATAGGTACTTTCGCAATACCAGAATTTGGTACCATTACGGCATTGATTCTTGCAGTGGCAATTATATCAATAATTGCAGTTTCTGCCAAGACAAGACTAAGCGTAATGCCAAAATTCTAACTATTCCTCTTTCTATTTTTCAAATCATGCAATAGTAAAGGAAATATACAATTTCCATTCACTCTCCTCGTGAACCCAAAAGTTTTCTTCTTTGTGATTATATTGTTTTTTTTCGCAACTCCCAGTTTTGCCCAGGAACCTTTGATTTCAGTTAATGTATCAAACAATTCATTTGAAGAAGGAGAAACAATTGTTATTTCTGGAAAAGTATCTACTATTATTCTTGAAACGCCAGTTACCATTCAAATTTTTAATGAAGGCAATCTAATTGAGATAGCGCAGATTGTTGTTGCTCAAGATGGAAGCTTTACACATACTATTATTGCTCAAGGCCCACAATGGCAAAATGAAGGTGATTATACGGTTAGAGCAACTTATGGAGAGGGCAATACAGCAGAAGCAAATTTTGAATTTTTTAAACAACTTGCAATTATTGATACATCAGACTTTTTTGAAGTTGATGCCTCTCCCTATGGAACCTTTGATGTCGAATACATTATCAGGGGAAGTACAGTGAAAGATATGCTTGTGGATCCAGAAATCTTTGCCCTTATTGTAATAATTGAATCAACTGGTGATGGCAGTTTGACACTTGATCTTCCAAGAGAATCAATTGATGCAAAAAAATCAGATGGGTCTGATGATATTTTTATAATTACAATTGATGATATGGAAGTTTCTTATGAAGAATTAATAACTAATGAGAAGACTAGAACTATAACAATTCAATTTGAAGAAGGTGATTCTGATATTATTGTTATTGGGACACAGATTATTCCTGAATTTGGAACAATAGCATCTTTGATTTTAGCTGTTTCTATTATTTCAGTAATTATTTTATCTACAAAGAAAAAAATGCAAATAGGATTTAACTAATAAGATTATTGGGATAATTAATCCACAATTACATTAATCTTACCTGCCCTATATCCTTCAGGATCAATAACAACTGATGTGAATCCAAATTGTTTTAATTTTGTGCATATTGTATGGAATGTTTTTCTGTTTTTTAATAGATTTAAATCGTTTTGCAAAAGTTCTATCTTTGCAATTCCATCTAAATCTCTTACACGTATATGGTTAACGTTAAGTATTTTCTTCAAAAATTGTTCACTTATTTCAATTCTTAAAAGGCGTTCCTGAGTGACACTTTGACCCCAAGGAATTCTTGAAGCTAGACAAGAATTTGATGGCTTATCAAAAATTGACAGACCTACTATTTTAGCTCCATCTCTTACATCCTTTTTAGAAAATTTAGTCTCAACTAGAGGACTTCGAATTCCATTATCTTTCATTGCATTAATTCCTGGACGATAATCATTCAGGTCATCTAGATTGGTACCGTCAACAATTACATCGGCTTGAATTTCTTTTGCAAAATTGTTAAGATGATAAGCAAGCTCGCTCCTACAATGGAAACATCTATTCTTATCATTTCTCACAAAATCCTCATTTTCTAATTCATTATATTCAATGATTTGATGAGAAATACCAATTTCACGACATATTTTTTTTGCTGTGTTTAGCTCTTCTTGAGATAAAGTTTTGTAATCTGCAGTTACTGCAATGGTCGATTTTCCTAACTTTTGAAATGCTGCATAAGCAACCAAAGCACTATCTACCCCACCAGATAAGGCTATGATGACTTTATCTTTATTTTCAAACCAGTTTATCAATTCATTTAATTTATTCATGTGAATCCAACTTTTTCTTTACTTGGGATTTGATTAATTCTCCAGTTTCTCTGAAAGATTTGTTCAACAAATTTGAAATTTGTTTTACATCATCAAATTCTAGCTTAAAATTCTTAGAGTTCTTATTAGCAGTTTTATAGTGTACGGTGAAGTTTTGGCCATCAATAGTTACAGGAATTGATTCTAATGATCTTGGTACTGTGAAACGTTCTGATGTGCGGACCCGTACCCCCAAAGTTCCAGTTTCACTAATTAACAAATTCATAATATCATGAACAGAATTTGAATCACAAATGACAGAAATTAGATTTGTGGGTCTTCCTTTTTTTGTGATTGCATATGAAATTGTAACATCTTTAGCACCTTTGGACATTATCTTTTCAATTAAATTCCCTAAAATTTCACCGGATACATCATCAACATTTGTTTCTAAAACTTTTACAGAGTCTTTAACTAGAATATTGGTTTCTACACCTTGAACTATTTTTAAGACATTTGAAAATCCTTCAAAGTCTTTTTTTCCAGCTCCATAACCAATTGATTTAACTTTTAGGGGAGGATAAAATTCAGAACATTCATTTGTTAAACTTACCAGCAAGCTTGCACCGGTTGGAGTTGTTAATTCTTCTTTTACATTTCCACCAAAAATTATAATGTTTGAGTTTCTAAAAATTTCAAGAATTCCACTTGCAGGATTTGAGGTAGTTCCATGAGAGAAAGTAATAGTTCCACTGCCAACAGCAACTGGGGATGTAACTATATGATCATCAAAAAATTTTAAATCATCTAAAGCAATTGCAGTTCCAATAATATCTACAACAGTATCAATACTTGAAGCCTCATGAAAGTGTACAGACACTAATGGGTAACCATGTATTTTGGATTCAGCTTGCATTAGAACATCAATGCTGGATATAGCAAAATTCTTTGCTTTTTCTGAAAGAGTTAGTTTTTCTATAGAATCTTGAATGCATTTTTTTATTTCAGTTCCTTTTCTTTCGTGAACTTTTTCATCCACCTCTAGAACAAGTGTTGTGGCCTCAGTGCCATGTTTTTTTACACTTTCAAAATCAATTTTTTTAATTTCAGACCCATCCAGAAATTTTTCTGCGGTTTTAATTCCATCTATTATTTTTGATTTATTTGCACCTAAATTTACCAAGGCGGAAAGTAACATGTCGCCAGAAATACCAGCTATTTGTGGATCTATAACAATTACCATAAAAGAAAAAT
>JAEHKQ010000231.1 GCA_016838795.1 Nitrosopumilales archaeon | reverse complement strand
ATGAACTATTCCTTCTTGACCTAATTCTTTTAGAGCATCCTGTGTAGAACTCAAGTTTTCTGCTACATCACCTTGAACTGATAAAACACCAATGTTTAGTTCAGTCATGCTGTGCTTCCACGTTCTTGCATTCTAAGTTCTAATGTGGTTACATCTAATCCTAATATGGATTGTCTTTCATCAATCATTTTTTGAGCTTCTTTGACTTTGTCAGCTTCTTCCCAGAACGTAGTTGCTAAAACTATAGCATGAGCACGTTCTTTTGCATCTTCTGCTTTAAAGATTCCAGAGCCAACAAAAATTCCATCACAGCCTAACGACATCAAATATGCTGCATCTGCAGGTGTTGCTATTCCTCCAGCAGCAAAGTTAACAACTGGTAATCTCCCAATTTTAGCAGTTTCTTTTACTAAATCATATGAAACATGAAATTCTCTTGCCATTTGTACTAAATCCTGATGATCACCTGAATCGTAAATTGATTTTATTGTTCTTAACTCATCATTTACTTTCTTGATGTGAGTCACAGCTTCAGCCACATTACCAGTCCCGGGTTCACCTTTAGTTCTAATCATTGCCGCTCCTTCCTCAATTCTCCGCAATGCTTCAGCTAAGGAACGAGCGCCATTGACAAAAGGAGTTGTGAAATCCCATTTCCAAATATGATGATGTTCATCTGCAGGAGTCAATACCTCAGACTCATCAATCATGTCAACATTTGCTTGTTCAAGAACCTTTGCCTCATAAACATGTCCTATCCTACATTTTGCCATAACAGGGATTGTAATTGAATCAAGAATTTCTTGAATTACTCTGATGCTAGCTGTTCGTGCTACACCACCTGCTTTTCTTACATCAGATGGAAGTTTATCTAAAACCATAACAGAAACTGCTCCAGCATCTTCTGCGATTTGAGCCTGTTCAACAGTTGTAACATCCATAATTACACCGTTTTTTAACATATGGGGAAAACCACGTTTCAAAGTTGATGTGCCACGGATTATGGAATTGGATTCAATTTTTTCATTTATGATACCTTTTGCAGAGTTAATGTCGCCGGAAAGAGGAATCATGATACTAACCAATCTCTTGGCTATTTATTCTATTAATTGCTCAATTATATGGTCTAATTCTGATTCAACCATAGTGATGATTGGTGGAACAAATTTTTCAGTAGCATTTTGTTCAGGCCAGTGAATTTGATTTACTACACCATTCAAAGTTATTTTGAGAGAAGATTTCTGATATTCATTGACATCATCTATAATTGGAAATGATTCATTAGGAATGGAAATAAATCCAGTTTCTTT
>JAEHKQ010000230.1 GCA_016838795.1 Nitrosopumilales archaeon | reverse complement strand
TATTGCATGTGAAGGAATTGCTGAAGCAATTGCAATGGTAAAGGTTCCAGAGGAATGGAAACATAACAAAAAGGCAATCATGCCACAAATTGATTACGGCAAATGCGTATTTTGTGGTCTATGCGTAGACGCATGCCCATTTTATGCCTTATACATGACAAATGATTATGAGCTTTCTTCCTTTACAAAGGAGGGTCTGATTTATACCCCAGCTCAACTTCAAGTAAAGCCTGACGTCCAACAAGATGTCGAGATAAAGATTGATGACCGGGGCGCATCACATGGCTGATGCAGCGTTTCTTGCATTATCTGTCTTAACAATTGGTTCTGCAATTGCAGCACTAGAATTACGTTCACTGGTTTATGGTGCCATCGGTTTGATGGGAACCCTTGGCGGCGTTGCGGGATTCTTTTTCTTATTAGATTCACCATTTGTTGCATTATTCCAAATTGCAGTTTATGTCGGTTCTATCGCAGTATTGATTTTGTTTACAGTAATGCTCGTAAAAAGGGAACTAATCTTCACAAAAATTGAAGACCCAAAACGTAAGTGGGCTGGCATTGGACTAATGCTTATTTTCATGGTTGCAATTGGTGCAGTAATTCTTGATTCTGGATTAAAATCTGTCACCACTGATGAACCACCAGTTGACTTTAGAGAAATTGGTGATGACTTTCTAACATATTATTGGCCAGCACTGATTCTAATGGCACTCATCTTAGCTGGTTCTGTTACTGGTGCACTTGTTCTTGCAAGAAGGGAGGATGAAATAAGTGAGCAACGAACTGATTGATTTTGTTATTGTTTCAGTAGCCTTACTTGGCATTGGAATCTATGGTTTATCTGTAAAGCGAAACGCAATCAGAATGTTATTTGCCATAGAGATCATCATCAACGCTGCAAACCTAAACTTGGTTGCATTTGGGCGATTTATTCCACACAGTGGTGGTCAAACTCTAGCATTATTTTCTATTGCAATTGCAGCTGCAGAGGTAGCAGTTGGACTTAGTTTGATAATTGTTGCATACCGAATGTACCAGAATATCGATATTGCTGACTTTCGGAGTTTGAAAGGATAATGGAATATGTCTTGTTGCAGGCAGTTTTCCTGCCCTTACTACTTTCACCAGTAGCTTACATTCTTGGTAGGAAATATGGCCCAAACGCCGCAACTTGGTTTTCCTTTGGGGTCTTGCTCTATTGTACTATTTTGATAGTCCTAGCAGCCTTGCAAGGAACTTACGAAGAACATTATCCTTGGACAGAAATGTTTGGCGAGTTTGGATTTTTGCTGGATGGGCTGGCATCTCCATTTGCAATAATCATCTACGTTCTATCAACAATTCTTGTACTTTACTCGAAACCATACATGATCCGTCATTTCAACAAACAATTTGAAGAGCAACATCACTCGGAAGTAGCATCTAGTGGTGACCAAACAACTGCGATTGTTGAATCAACTGCTCTCAAAGAATATGTAAACAAACAATCTGGTCTTTACTTTGCACTATTCCTCGTTTTTGCAATGGGAATGTTAGGAACAGTCCTTGCAACAAACCTGATCGAATTTTATGTTTTCTTCGAAGTCATGCTTATTCCTGCATTCTTTTTGATTGCCTTTTGGGGCGTTGGGCCAAGACGAAGAATAGCTTTAATGTTCTTTTTCTGGACTCACACTGGTGCAGCAATTCTTCTTTTAGGATTTTTGACAATTGGTCTAAGTGTTGGTAGTTTTGATTTTGTTGACATAAAAGAATCTGAAATTCCTAAAGATTTAGCTCTACTTGCCGCAGTTGCAATTATCATTGGACTAGGAGTCAAATTAGCTGCATTCATGTTCCATATTTGGCTGCCTTATGCACACGCAGCAGCCCCAACACCAATTAGTGCTTTATTATCTCCAGCAATGATCGGAATTGGTGCTTATGGCATCATTAGATTAATTATAGAATTTCTGCCAATGCAATATGCAGATCTTGCAATTTGGTTACACATCTGGGGAGTAGCTACAATGATTTACGGTGGTGCAATGGCATTGATGCAAGATGACATCAAACGAATGTTTGCATATTCTAGCATAAGTCAAATGGGTTATCTACTGTTTGGCCTTGGTTCGTTTTCTGTTTTGGGCCTTTCAGGAGCTGAAATGATGTACATAACTCATGCATTAGGTAAAGGACTCCTCTTCATGAGCGCAGGAGTTCTTATTGTAACTGTAGGTACCAGAAGTATCTCAAAACTTGGCGGTCTTGCAGGCAAGATGCCGATTACTGCTACGTGTGCAGTAATTGGTGCTTTGACCATAATGGGCGTGCCCCCAACAAGCGGTTTCATGGGAGAATGGACTCTTTTCTATGGTGCTCTTGAGACCGCATTAGAAGAAGGATCTACACTTAGGATGGTAGCCTTTGGTTTGGGTCTTTTGGCAACTGTTCTTACAATGTCTTATCTTCTTTGGATGCTAAAACGAGTTTTCTTTGGAAAATTACCAGAAAATCTCACCAAAGTCAAAGAAGCCAGCTGGTATATGACTGCTCCAATGATGGTACTAGCTGGATTTACTATAGTACTTGGAATTTATCCAGACATCTTCTTTGAGAAAATAATTCCATACATGAATGGAGTGATGGGTGTATAGTTAATGGCAACTGATGTTGTGGGATTTGATGTTGGAACTATAGCTGCATGGGCTGTTTGGATTATTCCTTTCGTTGCAGCTCTAGTTGTTCCTGGTATTGGTAAGGGATCAAAAAAAGCATCTGGTTACTTTGCAGTTGGGATGGCATTATTCAGTGCGCTTTTTGCAGCAGCGATGCTTCCAGGCGCTCTTGCCGGACATGAGATTCATGATCAAGTTTCTTGGATTGATACAATTGGTTTGAAAGCAGGCGTTCTAGCTGATCCACTTGCAGTTATAATGGCAAACGTTGTTAGTTGGGTATCCTTCTTGATTATTGTTTATAGTACTGGTTACATGAAAGGTGACAAAGACATTGTTCGTTTCTGGTTTTGGATGATGTTCTTTATTGGTTCAATGCAATTAATTGTTCTTTCAGATAATTTACTTCAACTCTTCTTTGGTTGGGAAGGTGTTGGTCTTGCATCCTATGCATTGATTGCCTTTTGGTATCGTGATAAAGCACAACATCATGTTGGAAAAGAAGGTTATTCAGCTCTCGGAATTTCAGAATACTATTCACCAACTCATGCTGGTATGAAGGCATTCATCATGACCAAAGTTGGTGATGTTATGATGCTTGCAGGAATGTTTTTGATTTTTGCATTTGCTGGAACATTTGGTTTCAAAGAGCTAGTCGGTGATACCACATGGGCCGTTAACATGTCAGCTGCTGGCCTTCTAGTTCCTGCTGGGGTTTTACTATTTGGCGGTGCAGTAGGAAAGTCAGCACAATTTCCACTAAATGAATGGCTACTTGAAGCAATGACCGGTCCAAGTGCAGTTTCTGCCTTGATTCATGCAGCAACCATGGTGAAAGCCGGCGTATTTTTAGTAGCAAGGATTGGACCACTATTCTTTGCGTTAGCAGCTGCTGGAATTATGGTAGACCAATTTTTTGAAATCATAGCTTGGGTTGGCGCAATTACTGCATTATTACTTGCAACTCAGGCTGTGGTAAGCACTGAAATCAAAAAGGTCCTTGCATATTCTACAGGCTCTCAAATTGGATACATGATGATGGCATTAGGCGTTGCAGGACTTTCAGAACAATTTGTTGATGGTTATACTGCTGGGTTCTTCCATCTAATATCACATGCAATGTTCAAAGCTTCTTTGTTCATGGCAGCTGGATCGTTGCTGCATGTTGTAGGTTCTAGATTTATGACAGACATGGGTGGATTGCGGAAGCACATGCGGAAAACCTATGTATTCATGTGGGCAGCTGGCCTTGCACTGATGGGCGCTCCATTCATTACAACCGGTTTCTGGAGCAAGGATGCAATTTTTGCAGCGGTTTTTGAATCCAGTAGTCCATGGGCAATGCCAATCTTCATCATTGCAGTTCTAACTGCAGTAATCACTGCATTTTACACAACTAGAATGATTGGAATGATCTTCTTTGGACCAAAGAGCAAACATATTGAAAAGATGGAAGCAGAAGGACATCACATCCATGAAGCTCCTCGTTCTATGTGGATACCTTATGGAATATTGGCAACTCTTACAATTGGAATTGGTATAATTGGATTTTCTATGGAAGGAGGAATTCATGAATTATTTACAGATTATCTTGATCAGTCATTTGGAATTCGTACAGTTCAACATGCAGTAGAATCTTCTGGATTGCCAGGTATTTTGGCAGGTCTTAATCCAATAGCACTTGGAGCATCAATTATTGCATTTGCAATTGGATTTGGATTAGGATACATATTCTATATTGCAAGATGGGTTGATCCTGTCAAATTCATAAATTCAAATATCTTCTTCTACTCTTTTCATAAATTACTTCTAAACAGATGGTATCTCAACGCAATGATATACTGGGGCTTTGTAACCACGCCTCTTTGGATAGCAAGAGGCGTATCACGTTACTTTGAGAAACCAGTAATTGATCTAGGAATGAACGTGGGATTTGAAAGGGCTGTA
>JAEHKQ010000229.1 GCA_016838795.1 Nitrosopumilales archaeon | reverse complement strand
CTTATCATTCTAGAATAATTTATGAATCAAAGTTATACTTACTAGTTTCTTTTAATTAGAATACGGTTAAAATGATCAAGGATAGAGTTGAGGCTGGCCAGCTTTTAGGTGACAATCTCATCAAGTGTAATCTCGAAAATCCTGTTATTCTAGCTATTCCTCGTGGTGGAGTTATACTAGGACATGAAATTGCTAAAAAACTTGGGTGTAAGTTGGATGTTGTAATTTCAAAAAAGATTACTCCGCCTGAAAATCCAGAATATGCAATTGGTGCAATTACACATGATGGTACTTTGTACAAAAGTGAATATTGGGATAATTATTCTAGTGATGAGAACTTTACAGATGAATTGACAAGAAAGAAACAGGAGGTAAAAAGACGATTAGAAGAATATCGAAAAACAACTGAATATGATTTAGAAGGTAAAACCATAGTTCTAGTTGATGATGGAATTGCTACTGGTTCAACAGTTTTTGCTATACTAAATTGGTTATCTAAACAAAGGACGAAAAAAGTTTTGTTAGCAATTTCTGTCATACCTGCAGATACATACGAAGCAATTAAGCCCAAGGTTTCAAATGTTGTAACGCTTGAAATCCCTACAAGCTTTTCTTCAGTGGGACAATTTTATTCTAGTTTTGAGCAGGTGTCAGACGATGAAGTAAAGGAAATACTCGTGCAGTATGACTAATTTTTGGTATAATAATTGACATTTTTGCTATGTATTTCTAGTTTTAGAGAGAAATTTGCCGATTACAGTTCCCTTTTATTTTACGCCCTCGTATAGTAAGTAACAGTGGTACAGAATTATTCTAGTGAGTATGATGTCAAGTGTTACTTAGATGCTTGCAAAACCTATCCCGTAATTACAGACAATGAAAGAGGTGAAATACTCTGCGGGGGTTGCGGTCTTATCCTAGTGCATAACATGATTGATCAATCTCATGAAGGTCATGGTTACACACAAGAAGAGTTTATGACGCAGACCAGAACTGGTCCTCCATCATCATTAACTATGAACGACAGGGGATTATCCACGGTTATTGGAAATAATGTCGATTCTACAGGTAAATCACTATCAAGTAAGAACAAACTTGTCTTCGGAAGACTACGGCTTTGGGACAAACGGAGTAGATCCAGGTCGACCTATTCTCTGAGCAAGGCTTTCACTCAACTAAATGCGTTGAAAACAAAGCTTGCAATTCCGGATAATGTAGTGGAACATGCTGCATATATCTACAGGAAAGCTGTTGCTGCAAAACTCACAAGAGGAAGAACCATG
>JAEHKQ010000228.1 GCA_016838795.1 Nitrosopumilales archaeon | reverse complement strand
ATGTATAGATCAGTATGCTCATCACTACTTGAGCACAAAAACACTTCAAAAAGTATCCAAATATGAAAAATCTAATGTAAATTCTAGACTGCGATGTTTCAAGAGGCACGACTCTGCACAAAAACAGTCCTTCGCAGAGGAACTCTCTCATAGTCTGAGTCACGAGTCTAAATTCATCTCTTCAAAGTTCTTCTATGACAAAACCGGTTCAGAACTTTTTGAAAAAATTTGTGAGCTTCCTGAATACTACCTAACTATGACGGAAATTGAGATACTAAATCATCTTAAAACAGAATTAGCTAATTTCCTTGATGATGACTTTAGATTAGTTGAACTTGGAAGTGGTTCGTCAAAAAAAACTCGTCACATTCTAGATGTTTTACACGAAACTCAAAGTAAAACAGAATATCTTCCAATTGACATCTCAGATATTTTGGAAGCAAGCTCACAAGAACTTTTGTCATTATATCAAAACCTCCACATCACTGGTATAATTGATACCTATGAGAATGGTCTAAAATTTTTAAATGAATATGATTTAAAAAATAATTTAATTGTCTTTTTTGGTTCAAGCTTTGGTAACTTTGATCCAAAGGATGGATTAGAATTTTTGAAAAAAATTAATTCAATAATGAAAGATTCAGATTTGTTCATGATTGGATTGGATCTAATAAAAGAAAAATCAATTTTAGAAAAAGCCTACAACGACTCTGAAGGCGTTACTAGACAATTTAATCTCAACATACTATCTAGAATTAACACGGAGCTTGATGGAAATTTTGATCTAGCAAACTTTGCACACGTTGCAAGGTATAATGAGAATGAAAAAAGAATTGAGATGTATTTACAATCCTTAACAAATCAAACTGTACAAATTCCTAAAGCAAATCTTTCAATAACATTACAAAAAGATGAATTAATCCATACTGAAAACTCTTACAAGTTTTCATTGAATGATATTGAAGATATGATGGCTGATACTGGTTTTGAAATTAAACGAATTTGGTTTGATAGTAACAAACATTACGCAATGGTTCTAGCTTCAAAAATCTAAACATCTTCTGCACATCTAAAGCCAGAGATTAACCATCGTTCTTCTAATCTAAAGAAATTACGATAACTGCCTCGAATTGATATCCTCGGTGTTCCAAAGGAACCCCCTCGCAGAACCTTTTGATTTGTAAACCATTTCTCATTGTATTCATCAAATCCAGTTTTGAATCCTGGGTATCCAGCAAATTCTGAGGTTGTCCATTCCCAAACATCGCCAATCATCTGGTGACATCCAGCAGGGCTTTTGCCATCTGGATATGAACCAATTTCTGTCTGAGCCCAAAGATATGACTCTAACAAGTTTGCATGATTCTCTGATGGTTCATCATTACCCCATGGAAAAATTGTCTTTGTTTGTTTTTGTTCATCCCAACAAGCTGCTTTTTCCCATTCAGCTTCAGTTGGCAGTCTCTTACCAGCCCATTTGCAGTATGCATCTGCTTCATAAAAGCTAACATGACAAACCGGTTCATTTGGATTTACCTTTCGTTTTCCTAAAAAGTCTTGAACATACCACTTATCATTTTCTTTTTCCCAATACATTGGCGCAGTCCATTTTTCCTGTTTTACCTTTTTCCAACCATCAGACAGCCAAAATTTAAAATCTTGATAACCTTCGTCATCAATAAATTGAAGATATTGACTATTAGTTACAGGAAACGCATCAATCTTGTAATCATTTAGATATACTTTATGTTCTGGCAGTTCTATATCATAACAATAATCAGAACCATTGTAACCCATTGCATATAATCCTCCTTTGATTTCAACAGATTTTTGTTCTATAGCTACAGGTCGCAGTCTTTGATTTTTCTTTACAGGTTTGTATATGTCAGCTAATAGATGCTGTAAGTCATAAACCAAAAGTTCTTGATGTTGACATTCATGGTGAAACGCTATTGTAAAAAGATATTTTGCTTTACCATCTAGTTTGTCAGAATTAAAAAATTCTCTTACACGATTGCTAATTGTATCAAAGTATTCAAAAATTTGATCAACAGTTGGTCTCGAAACTAGTCCTCGCTTTCCCTTATCTTGCGGTTCACCAAATTGTTGATAATACGAATTTAGATAATCAGAAAATTCCTTGGAATAAAACTGATAATTTTGATTTGTTTTGCTCAAAACTACCTCGTAAAACCAGCTTACATGACCAACATGCCATTTGGGTGGACTCATGTAGTATGCAGTTTGTACCACAAAGTCATCCTTCTCTAGAGTTTTCACGAGTTCGAGTGTTCTTTCTCTTGTGGTATTGAATTGCTCGAAGAGAGACTGACTTGATTTTTGAGTAGAAAGGATAGCCATATTGTAGCCAGCACACAATTTGATTTTATAGTTTATTCAAACAGTCTAGTATCCGTGGGCAAAGATTACTTTGGACTCACTCTGGTTTGAACAATAAACACATTTTCCGGACGAGTCATCTGCATCAAATGGAATTACACGAATGTCAGCACCAGTTTCTTCCTTAATTTTTTCCTCACACTGTTCTTTTCCACACCAAAATGATCTCAAAAATCCGCCCTTCTCAATTGCTGATTTAAATTGCGAATAGTCAGAAACATCAATTACCATTTCATCAAGAATTTTTCTGGCAGCAGCAAGCATCTCTTTTTGAATGTCATCTAAAACATTTTGAATCTTTGAAATGTCAAAGAATGAAAGATCCTGTTTCTCTTTGTTGTATCGTTTCACTAACACAACTTTTTGTTTTTCGATATCTTTTGGACCCACCTCAACTCGTAGTGGAACACCCTTTAGTTCCCAGTCATTGAATTTGTATCCCGGTGTAAGTTCTT
>JAEHKQ010000227.1 GCA_016838795.1 Nitrosopumilales archaeon | reverse complement strand
GTAACCAAACTACACAGATCAAGCTTGATGGAATTTTTTTGGTAAAGCTAAATTCACAAAACAAGTGCACAAGGTTTGAGGAGTGGTGGCAAAGCCAAAAAAACTAGAGAAAAATTAATTTTATTTACATTAGATACGAACTGTAAATTCAAAATACTTATCTCACCAACACTAAATGATTACATTGAATAGTTATCTTCTTGCCCTCCTTCCGATATTTCTCCTACTAAATAATGCAGTATTTGCTGTAGTCTATGATGATACCACCATACAAAATGCACAGCTTGTTTCCCAAGATGAAGACAAGGTAACTGTAGATAAACAAGTAATGATAATGGCTGATCTCTCAAATGGTCAAGACCGAGCTCAAAAATTTGCTTACATTGTACAAATTCGAGATGAAAACGGCTTGGTGATATCACTTTCTTGGATTACAGGCAGCCTCACTCCTGGGCAGACCTTTTCTCCAGCCCTTTCATGGACTCCAATCTCTTCTGGGATATACACGATTCAGATTTTTGTTTGGGAAAGTGTGAATAATCCTGATGCACTTTCTCCACCACTTTTACTTTCAGTAGAAGTGGTTGACAATTGATATGAACTGTTAATCTTTCCAACAAACCACTTACGTCATAACGCCAGTCATAAGCACAAATTGTGCGTGAGAGGGGGGCTTTCCCTTTTTACTCTTTGTCAATAGTGTCCCGCTTTACGTGCCTGAAAAAACGATATGATTCACGTTATAATGTCAATTATGTCATTGAGAGGATAAAACAAATAGTTCTATAGTATCGGCAAAGCATTAGGAATAAGATATGAAGTACATGTGCAAAACCTGTAAAAGAAAATGTGATGATATTCCAAAACATATAATGACAGTACACAAATTTTCAAAAACAATTGTGGAATCCCAACTCAAAACAAACCCAAATTGTTATAAAAATGCCTTTGAAAAATTACAATAATGATTATTTTTCTAAACCTCAATACCCATTCTAACCCGGCATGAAATTAATTAGAGATCACCTTTTGTAAATTTAGATTTCACTAATAATTCTTATTTTCTAAACGCGATCCATATCCTTGTGCCCACCAAAATTCCAACTGCAGTAATTATCAATATTGGGACAAGATATTGACCAATATTTAGCTCCACTTGTTATCCTACAAGCAAACATCTTATAATTTGACTACCTGAATTGAGAAACGATTAGATAAACTTGAAAAGATTCGCTAACATTTGATACAATCTGTTAATTATCTTGTTAAATAGCAGATATGTGTCAGAAAAATGTGGAACAAAAAGAAATTACACTTTACGGTAAAATCCCAGAAATTCTTCGAGAATCAAATGATTCTCAATGCAAAATGGCATTGTGTCATTATAGCATCTTTGAACGAAAATGGCAGTTCTGTGCTTTAGGAACTATTTGTCATCATTATGATGAAAGAGTATGGAATATTTTTTTTGGCATTAAACCAATAAAAATCCTTGAAAGATTAGGTATTAAAAAACCTCCAAAAGTTGGTTGCCCAATTTGTAATGCACGTTCAGATTTTATTAGTTTGATTATCCATCTTAATGATGGTCACAGGAAATCTTACAATGAGATTGCAGATCTTTTAGAAAGAACAAAACCTTATGATGAATCACTTCCATTATTGATCAAAATCAAAGATTCCCTCAAATTTGTTTTTCACACTTGATACGAACTGTTAACAGATTTAATGAGATGATATTATGGAGGCTGATTATTCCTTAGGATTTTAGCAAGTTTGTGTCCCTTTTGGTCACCAATTTTGCTGAATTTTTTGAATGCTGCCAATCTCTTCTATGTTGATAGAAATTTCTGAGGATTTCACATTTGATTCAAGCTGTTCTACCGACTTTGCTCCTGGAATACAAATGGATACTTCGTCTCTAGTGAGAACATATGCCAATGCAATTTGATTCATAGTTCTTGATTCATTTGTTAAAAATGCAAATTGTTGGCTTCTCTTTACCTTCGTTTTAATCTCGTCTGTACTGTATCTGCTCCTTATGTCAGTTTTTGGAAATGAGCTTTCTGTGTTGTATTTGCCTGTAAGAAATCCTTGGGCAAGTGGTTCAGCCACTATTATACCAACTCCATTTTTCTTTGCAAGAGGTAATAATTCCATTATTGGTTCAAAATCCAATAAAGAAAAATAGAGCTGAATAGAATCGACTATTCCTCTCTTGATTAATTCTATCCCTTTTTGGTATTCTGAACCTATTGAGACTCCACAGTAGAGAGCTTTACCATCAGCCTTTATTTGGCTAAATGCTTTCTCAAGATTAGCAAAATCTGATTCGGATTTCGGAGCGGCGTGAGCTTGATATACGTCTACATACTCAGTTCCAAGTCTCTTCAGACTCCTATCGATCGCAGCTAGAAGGTGATGATAAGATAGATCTATATCAAAAGGAATTAGTTCATTGTATGTAGGAACACCTGCCCCTTTAGTAAAGATGTGAACTTCGGATCTTCTCTCTGATAGAGCCATTCCTAATCGTCTCTCACTATTTCCCAGAGAATAGGAATCTGCAGTATCAAATGTGTTAACACCTAATTCTAAAGCCCTACTGATTATCTTTTGAGCAGTTTTTTCATTTACATCTCCATACGTTATTGAGATGTCATTTATGGTAGTTAGACCACCAAGTTGCCAGCAGCCAAGTCCGATCTCAGATACAGATAGGTCTGTGTTCCCTAATTTTCTTAGTTTTATCATAATCGTTGAATTTTTCTTATTTCCTATCTATTTGTTTACAAGGAATTCAGATTTACATTTGATACGAACTGTTGCTGAGTCTTTTTATCTTTGAAACAGCCATTTGAAACACGGAAGCTGACATTGTGCTTTGAATAACGCGATTCGCTTATTCTTGCACCTTCGTGGGACTCCCTTCCATGCCTTGTTGGCTTCCGCCTACATTTGATACGAACTGTCAACATGGCAAAAGGGTGCCTTTGTAAGTTACATCTATAAGAAATTATCCTATAAGATTATCAAAATGAAACGATTCATAGTTGATCAACAAGCCGAAGATATTGAAGTTCCAGAAAATCTTAAACTGAATACATTCCTGAAGGAATTTCATTCTGCTTGTCCACACCCACAATGCAGCTTTGGCTTCTATGGATTTGCTTTTGGACAATCTCCATTTCCAGTACCAAAAATTGTTCAAGATGCTTTGATTCAAAATGCAGATAAAGGATCGTATGCAGCAGTTCCCGGAATTCCAGAATTAAGAGAAAAAATCTCCGATTACAACAGGAATTATTTTGGACTTGACGTTGATGTCTCCAATGTCTATGTAGGACCTGGAACAAAAGAACTAATTTACAATCTTTTAGAGACGCTTCATGGTACAGTAATTTTACCAACTCCTGCATGGCTGGGTTACTTGCCACAAATCAGATTACAAGAAAAAAATTTTCACATGTTACCTGTCAGTAAAAATAAAAAAATCAGTCCTCCTGACCTTAAACATCTGGCATTAAGACTTCATGACAGACAAAAAATCCTCATTCTAAATAATCCCAATAATCCTACGGGTTTGGTTTATTCAAGACTGGAGTTGGAAGAGATAGTAGATGTCTGCAGAGAACAAGACATTATCGTAATCTCTGACGAAATCTATGCACAAACTACCTATGATATAGAAAAATTTGTGAGCATGGCAAAAATTTACCCTGAAGGAACGTTTGTTACTAACGGCTTATCAAAATCTCATGCAGCAGGGGGTTACAGACTTGGATATGTTATCTTTCCTCAGAATTCAGATAATCTGCAAAAGCATTTCGAGAAAATCTTGGCTACAGAATTCACAGCTACATCATCTCCCATTCAATATGCGGCAATTGCTGGTTTTGAGAAGAGTAAAGAACTTGACGAGTATTTCGAAGTGACGAGAAAAATACATAGTATAATGAGCGAGTATACTTACACTGCTCTGAATGATATTGATGGAGTTAAAACTACCAAACCTGAAGCTACATTTTACTTACTTGCAGATTTTAATTCCTATACTTCAGATTTTCATGCCAACAGGATATTTACATCACAGAAATTTTCTGAATCTATCATTCTCCATCCTTACCACACTGCAATAGTAGGTGGAGATAGTTTGGTTTTAGAGCGGACCGATTTTAGTACTAGAATAGCGTTTGTAGACTATGATGGAGCTAAGGCAATGGGAAATTACATTTCAAATCCTCCCAAAACTCATTCAGAGAGAATCGAATTTGTTCAGACCAATGCTCCTAGATTAGTTGCTGGAATAATTATGTTGGAAAAATATCTTGAAGACTTAAAAAATAAATCTGTGTCATCAATTAGACCGAAGAATAGAACAGAAAAGTTAGGAATTAAAGAACATGTGAGGGCTTCAAACTAATTTGTCAAAGCCCTTGACTACAATAACATTTGATACGAACTGTGAATGATAAAATGTAGGTTTCAGTTTGTGATTGGGTCTTTACCTAATCACAAACAGCCCACCAATCGATATAATCGATAAAATATTCACACAACTATGAGAATTAAAGATTACCTTTTGTAAATTTAGATTTGGTTAACCATGGTAATTAGTTTAAAATCAAAATGAGCTTATTGTGAAAATCACAAAAAATAGGGGTATAGGTGTTTACTGCACCTTTGTATTTTTACACTTAAAGGGCGGAACATTCATCTCTAAGAATTCTTTCAATCTTTGCGCAATATCTTCTGCTGTAATATCATCCATGCTGGGTGAGCCTATTTCAAAGGATATTTTGTTGGCACCAATGTTTGCATTCTGTATAACAAGATCTGCATATTGATTTGTAATTTCGTTGACATAATATTCGGCTTCATCTATCTTTACATCGGAAACTTCCCATTCGACCTTTAGAGGTTTGAACTTTGCATCTCCACCATAATCCTTTCCTGAGGAAAGACCTTGGTCTTTTGCAACTTCAGCATCTACCATTACAAAATATATCAACTTATTAAAATAAAAACTGATCTATCTTTTACTTCCAAATTGTTTAATCTGTATTTGAAAATTAAACAAATTTCATTGAAATTTGATACGAACTGTTTTTCTAAATCCTAATTCCTTATAGATCTATGTCTGAAGAGAGAAATGATTTCTACGAATTAAGAGAATTACGCATATTGAGAGATATGTATCAAACTAGGGTTGATTCTAAATTTGAGTGGGGTGAAGGTAAAAAAGACAAATCATTGAT
>JAEHKQ010000226.1 GCA_016838795.1 Nitrosopumilales archaeon | reverse complement strand
TACATTTTATCTAAATGATGAACAAATAAAAGCTGATGTAAAAGGTAATGAACAAATTTCTTTTATCACGCTAGAATTCCCAGGTGATGGTTTTCACAAACTTGACATCATCGGAACTACGTATTTGCCAGAATTTTCTACCATTGCATCCCTGGTCTTAGCAACCTCTCTGATTGGCATCTTATTTTTAAAAAAAGTCAATAAAAGAATTATTCATTAACTAAAGATTGAATCATTGGCTCTACATTCCCTTGACCACCAAATGAAATATCTCTGAGAATGCCTTTTCTGTCCACAATTATGGATGAAGGCGTTCCTTGTAAAGAATACATTTCAAAAGTTTCTGCCTCGTATTCTTTTGAATTCATGTGGTCTTTCGTTCGCTGAATGATTTGATTTTTGTAGTCATCTGGCTGTGAATCAAAATTTGGAAGCTGATTGTAGATGAATTCCATTATTCTTTCTTGGCTAATGTCTTCTGCTGTTTTTTTGAGCGAGTCCATACCAACAGGGAACGGAATTTTGTATTGCAGCTTACTGTCATCTAATTTGCCATATTGAATTAGTGCCTGTTTTGTATCACCAATCACTTCCCCTGTTTGAAGCAGGAGTTTGAGATTGTCTAGTGTATTTTTATCAAAATCTTCAAAGGCGGTTGCAACTCCCAAGACTCTAACTCCATCATCTTTGAATTTGTTATAGATATTGATGGCTTCTGGCATGCCATGTAGAAAGCATCCAGGACAATTTACTTGAAAGACTTCGACCAGAACAACATGATCCTTTTCTTGATCAAAGTTTGTTTCTAATCCTTGGACCCATTCAGACACTTTGAGATTAGGCGCTTTTTCTCCTATTTTTGCTCTCATTAACCTACTCGACAAATTTTGTATTAAAAAGATAACGATGTAGTCAAGTTTTCATAATCGAGAAAGAACCGTCTGGTCTTTCTAGTTTACAGTTCATATCAAATCTTAGTAAAAAAGCGACTAATCCGGGATTTTTTTCTATTTATCACTATTTTGTCAGCAACGTACTCAGATTCCCTTTAGTAATTCCTTTTTCTTTTTCTGAAATTCTTTTTCTGTAATAACACCAGTCTTTCTCAAGAGTCCTAGCTTTTCTAGTACTAGAAGAGTCTCCTTGCGGGATGAAGTTTTTATTTTTACAGTGGCTATCTTTTCTTTAATTTTTTTTCTGCTCTCGTTTTTCAAGCGGTTTGCTTCTTTTTCGGCTTGTTTTTGTAATTGCTTGACTTGTATTTGTGCCACCTTTCTGTATCTCTGAGCTTCTTTCCTTGCTTGTTTTGTAGAAATTATTCCTAAATCTATTCCAACATCAAGAGCTTCATCAGCTTTTTTGATTCCTTCTTGAAATGCTTTGTCTGCATTCTTTATACTCATACCAATGACCTCATCGGCTTTTTTCAAAAATTTGCTGATATATCCTTGTTTTATTGGTTTTTTGTGTTTTACCATGTATCTCAAATCATTCTTGCAGCATGAAATTATTTAATGATGATCATTTTGGGTTCTGTCAAGTTGTAGGCGGGTTTTCTATCTGTAAAGTTTCGTCGGATATTATTCATTTTTTCTTGTTAAACTTAGCCTTTACAATACCTACATTTACCTCTATTGAGGAAAGTTCTAGAGGGAATCCTTTCTTTTTATCTTTCAGTTTGAGTGTAAATATCTCTGTAGGTAAAGGATAGTTTTGAATCAAAGTTAACCATTTGTTCTTCCCCTCAATTTTGATTCCGCACTTCTCAGCAGGAGTTTTTCCATCCAAAGCCAAGTTTGCTAAACTAACTGGCGGCTAAACTGGGACCACATTTGTTCCATGCTCAGTTGATTCAAATTTATAGATTTTTTCAACAGAAGAGCCTTCAAAAATTTCAACGTCATGAGTAATTATGATAAACTGCAAGGGTGCTCGAGAATTTGTTTTTGTAATATCTGATAACTGTGACAGCACAGAGACAAGTGATTTTCGCCTTTCTTCATCAAGATGGGCTGTAGGTTCATCTAAAATTACAAAATTAAGATTTGATGCCCCAAGTAACTGTGCCATGCCAAGTCTTAATCCTAACGCAACGATTACCTGCTCCCCCCCACTTAAAGAATCAATATCCAACATAACGTTTCTTGAATAGCAAGTAATTGAAACGTCTCTTGCTTTTTCTGACAGCGAAATTCTTTGAATTTTAGTATTCAACTTAGTCAAATAATCAGAAGCTTTTTCAGAAATTGTTCTAAGAGCCCATGAACGAAGACTTGTTGCCACTGGCCCATCCCGATTGAAAACTTTCTGCTGTATCTCATCTAGCTCAGAAATATACTGCCTCACTAGTTCAAGTTCCTTTAAAATTGAAGAAGATTTCTTAATCTGCTCTGCGCCTGTTTTTATTTTTTCAGAAATAGCACCAAACTGTTGGTCTATGTCACTTAATTCGTTACGTTTTTGTTCTACAGAGTTTTTCAATTTTTTAAATTCATTAGGATCAAATCCTTTAGTCTCATTTTCTAATTCAATAATTTTATCATACATCATTTTTGCATGAGAGTCTATTGATGAAACTGTGATTAATTTTCCAGAATCCACTGATATTGGAATTTTTTGAATATGTGTTTTTTGAACTAGAATCTTTTCCTTTATGAGATCAAGGTCTTTAGAATTTTTGATGGAATGAGCTAATAGTGTAGTTTCGGCTTTGATGGCTTTTTCAAGTAT
>JAEHKQ010000225.1 GCA_016838795.1 Nitrosopumilales archaeon | reverse complement strand
CTGTTTTTCTGTCAAACATGAAGAATCTCATCTGATATTCTATTTAATTGATCATAATGGATGGGTCGAATAATTTGACGAATTATCCTTTGTAAAAGAAAAAATGATCTAAAACACTATCCTTGATTTCGTCCAGATGAGATTCCAAAATTTTTCTTATTTCGATCAGTTCATCCGGTGATGGAAATCTTTCGTATGTCACCATATAATCGCCAATGATTAAACCAATTAGGAAACCTGCCTTGTGACCATACTTGAAATCATCATCATACTGATATCCCCAAACCTTCTGTTTTAATTCGGGACTGGAGATCTGGTTTGATTTCAGAGTTTTGTGAATAAGGGATGTGATCTTGTCATGAAATTTTTCTTCTAGAACCACATTCTACTTTGATCGCTAACTAATAAAAAACCTGAGCGTTTTTTATGTTTGAAATGGCAATAGAATGGTGCGGAAGCTGACAAATACTCTTATACGATTCACTTGTTCCTGTACCGCTAATGGAACACCCCTCCATCGGCTTCCGTTTTCTTTCAAGGCTTGAAATATGATGTTTGCGTAATTATATTATGAAAACAGCGTATGTGTTAATTAATTGTGATTTGGGTTATGATGAACAAATCATTAAAGAGCTGAAACATGTTTCAGATGTCAAAGAAGTACATGGAGTTTTTGGTGCCTATGACATTCTTGCCAAGGTAGAGTCAGATAGTGTAAAAACTCTAAGAGAAACATTAATGTGGAAAATTCGAAAAATAGACAATGTGAGGTCGACTCTAACCCTCATGGGAATAGAGGGTCAGGAGTAAGGAGTCGGTCCATTGGAAAGGGCTTACGTCCTGATTAATTGTGAGACGGGTGACGAAAACAGTGTTCTTTCAAACCTAAGGAACATAAATTCTGTAAAAGAGGTTCATGGCATATTTGGTGCATATGACATTGTTGCTAAGCTAGAATCTGATAATCAAGACGAAATAAGACATGATCTCACAAAGGCAATCCGAAAGATAAAAAAAATTCGTTCAACACTTACATTGATTGCACAAGGTGCAGATTCTTCCTTTGCTAAGAGATTATCTGATGAGGAAAAAAAGGTACTAGGAAGATACATGGCACAAGCCTATGTTTTAATTGATTGCAAAAAAAATGATGAATATCAAGTTTTAAGAAAATTGAGTCAAATTCCTGCAATCATAGAAGGAAATGTAGTAATTGGTTCTTACGATATAGTATGTAGAGTTGTTGCTCCCACATACAATGACATCTCAGATGTTGTTACTAAAAAGATAAGAAAACTTGAAAATATCAAAGTAACTAGAACCTTGAATTTGATAGAATAGTAAGAAAAGTGAAACATTAGATGTAGCAATTGTGGGTTTTCCATCTGACAGTGAATATCAATACGTTGGTGACAGAGACCAAACAGAGTATAATCCTTGATTAACACTTGATAGGAGCAGTCGACAGAATTATCGAACTGTTGCCGAGTCTTTTTATCTCTGAAATTGTGATTTGAAACACGGAAGCTGACACAATATCCCGTTGTTGGTACTCCTAACAATGTGGCATCGGTTTACCGGCGAAGCATATAACTTGCCGTCGTAAAAGGTGCACCGGTTGGCTTCCGTTAATATTTTGAGCATTGTGGTTAACGCTAATTTATAAAATGTTAATTTTAGTTATTTCTCTTTTAGTTGTTTCATATAATCTCTATAGGCTCTGATCAGAGAAATACAAACAATATTCAGCTTTTGTTGTTTTTGGTAAAGAGGATCTTGTAAAATCGTAGTCTTTTCTTTTTCAGCTTTTTTTCGTAACTCTTCATATTCTTTGAAAATAAGGATTAATTCATTTTCCAACCTTGATACTAGGGTCTCCCGTTTCAGAAGTTCATACCCTTTTGGTTCTTCTTTCATCTTGACCAAACATATTTTTCTTTTTATTGTAAATTAACATTTGATACGAGCTCTTAACTAGAAAAAGCAAAGAATTTACAAATCCAAGTTTCATTGAAGAGGCTTGAAATATGATGATTGTATAATTATGATATGAAAACAGCTTACGTTTTAATTAATTGTGATTTGGGACATGAGGCAACAATAATTGATGAGCTAAAACATCTTGATAATGTCAAAGAAGTCCACGGAGTTTTTGGTGCCTATGATATTATTACAAAGGTAGAGTCAGATGATGTAGAAAATCTAAGGGATACAATTACCTGGAAAATTAGAAAATTAAGCAGGGTAAGATCAACGCTTACACTTATGGCAATAGAGGGTCAAGATTAAGTGGCAGGTTTTTGTCTTCGTAAATCTGCGTAATCTCCCTTAGGATTACGAAATAATCAATGTGTTTGTGAATTCATTTCAGATCGATCTATATCAGTAAATAATTTCTAATAGTACCTTTAAGATGATTTTGTGCCAAATCTGTTTTTAGACATAGAAACTGCACCTGACTTTGATACTGACGAATTCTTTCAAACAAAAAGCGCAATTGATTCTGGTGCACTAGATAAAAATTCAGAAAATCGTGATCTTTATTGGAGGTTTGAGCGAGGCGGACTAACTCCATTTTCTGGTAAGATAATTCTAATCACCTATCAGATTAACAATGCTCACCTCTTCCGACTAAAAGAATGGGAGGTTGGAGAACGCGAGGTTCTCAAAAAATTTTACAATTTAATCGTTGACTTGCAACATGGTACAGGTGAAGATCACTTGCGAATTATAGGCCACAACATTTTGGGGTTTGACCTATTTTTCATATACAACAGGATGAGACATCATAAAATCGAAGATGAAAAATGGTTATACCAATGGGTAATAAACAAGCCAGAGGTGATTGATTTTTTACAGCTGCATTTGCCACTAAATAACCTTCAAACAAAGGGTCTAAAACACGATGTCTTGGCAAAAGCGTATGGTTTTCCAGTCAAAAATACGCTTGGTTCAGGTGAAACTGTTCACTATTACCAAAAGGAGTATCATAAAATAATCGAATATTCAGACAGGGAATTCATTTATCCACAGCTCTACCAGAAAATACTTTCTGAGGGATTGATCTCAAAAGAAAGATTGCTTGATGCAATCAAAGCGTATCAGGAAGCACAAAAAAATTCGTAGTCCTATCTAGGATTACGAAAAGTCGAGATTATTTTTAACTTGGATTAAATTCTTAATTCGGAGATTTATCTAAAAATAACATGGCCGTAATTACAAAACAAATCAAAATTAGCTCAAAGTCAGAAAATGACATCATCGACATCACCGAACAAGTAGCTAATGCCATTTCAGAATCTGGAATCTCAAATGGAACCATTACGGTTTTTGTTTCTGGTTCAACTGGCGCAATAACTACAATAGAATACGAGCCAGGATTGGTAAATGATTTCCCAGAAATGCTGTCTAGAATTGCACCCGATGACATCAATTACGAACATGAACAAAGATGGCATGACGGAAACGGCAGATCCCATGTAAAGTCATCACTGGTTGGCCCCTCACTTACTGTTCCATTCAAAGATGGGCAACTATTGCTGGGAACATGGCAGCAAATTGTATTTTTAGAGCTAGACACTAGAGCAAGAACTAGAAACCTAGTTTTGCAAATAATTGGAGAATAAAATAGAATCTAAATTCTAGAAAACTTAACCTGTTCATTATCGACAATTCTTAATATCGGCCAACTGGAAGGAGTTTCAATATGGACAAGAAAGAAATCTTGAAAACCTTTTCAGCTGATTCTGATAGATACTACAAAGTAAAATTATTTGAAGAGCAAGGCTATGAACGAAAATCCTGTTCAATGTGTGGCATATTCTATTGGACTATAGACAGCAACAGGAATAATTGTCCTGTACATTCTGATGATACGTATTCGTTTATTGGAAATCCACCCACACAGAAAAGATTTGACTATACCCAAGCATGGAAGGAGGTTGAATCGTTCTTTGTAAAAAACGGGCACACCTCGGTGAATAGATATCCTGTGGTTTGTAGATGGCGTGATGACTTGTATTTTACAATTGCATCCATTGTTGATTTTCAAAGAGTCATGGGTTCCGAGGTTGTCTTTGAGTTTCCTGCAAATCCGTTAGTTGTTCCGCAGACCTGTCTTAGATTCAAGGACTTGGAAAATGTTGGAGTTACTGGAAAACACTTTTCGAGCTTTTGCATGATTGGACAGCACAGCATTCCAAATTCTGATGGATACTGGAAGGACCAATGTGTTGATTTGGATTTTAGATTACTAACAGAACAATTTGGAATAAAGAAGGACGAGGTTGTCTTTGTCGAGGACGTTTGGGAAGGAGGCGGCTCGTTTGGTTCTTCTCTCGAGTTTTTTGTGAAAGGAGTGGAACTGGGAAACGCGGTATTTACCGAATTTCAGGGCGAGATTGGCAAACACACCGAACTTGACCAAAAAGTTATAGACATGGGTGCGGGCCTGGAGAGGTTTGCATGGATCACTATGGGAACACCGACAGCATATGACTGCTGTTTTGGTCCTATTACCAATCTGTTGATACAAAAGGTTGGAATTGATGCTGACTCTAATTTGTTAACCAAATACTATACTAGTATAGCAAAAAACATTGAGAAGTATGATGACGTCTTTGTTGCAAGGAAACATGCAATAGAACAAGCTGGACTGACGGAACAACAGGTTAATCGAATCATCACACCACTCGAGGGAATTTACTTGATTGCTGATCATGTTAGGACACTGATCTTTGCAATATCGGATGGTGCCCTTCCAAGCAACGTTGGTGGAGGATACAATCTTCGAATGATTCTTCGAAGAATTATTGGAACGATGGACAGACTCTATTTGAAATTTGACATGGATGAAATAATTGACACGCAAATTGATTATTTGAAAAAAACGTATCCGGAACTGGAGGAAACCAGGGAGGATGTGAAAAAAATCATTTCCATAGAATCAGACAGATATGAGAACTCTAAATCAAAGATGCAAAAAATTGTCAGTAGAATAAGGGATCCGTCTGTTGATGACTTGATTCGACTGTACGAGTCTGATGGGGTGACTCCCGATTATCTGAAGGAAACTAACGTGATTTCTGAAATCCCTTCTGAATTTTACTCCAGACTATCCGAATTGCACCAGTCTGCGAAAAAGAAGGAACAGGTACAACTCCCCTTGGAAGGCCTCCCAGAAACTGAATTATTGTTCTATGGTGATGACCCGAAAGAGTTTGATGCCAAGGTTCTAAAGTCATTTGAAAAATTTGTCGTTCTAGATAAGACTTCATTCTATGCAAGGGGTGGAGGACAGGAACCAGACCACGGTACTATTGCAGGATTCAATGTAGTTGATGTAAACAAGCATGGTGGAATAGTAGTCCATGAGTTGAATGGTGGAATTCCAAAGGAAGGAGAAACCGTTTCCTGTGTTGTAGATTCCAAAAGAAGAGATGGCATTACAAAACACCACACCAGTACCCATATACTCAACTCTTCATCTAGAAGTGTGCTAGGATCATGGGTCTGGCAGCACTCTGCATTCAAGGAGGTTGATCATGCAAGACTGGATATTACACATCACTCCGCTCTTACCGATGATGAAGTTAGAAAAATTGAGGAGCTTGCAAATGCCAAAGTCAAAGAGAACATTCCGGTAACGATTGAGAGTTTTGACAGAGGTACTGCCGAGCAAAAATATGGATTTAGAATTTACCAGGGTGGAGTGGTTCCTGTAAAGTCGGTTCGAATTGTGTCAATTGAGGATTTTGATGTTGAAGCGTGTGGTGGAACTCACACCAAAACAACAAAAGAGGTTGAACTAATCAAAATTTCAAGAACAAAAAGAATTCAGGATGGTGTTGTAAGGTTAGAGTTTGTAGCTGGAGATGCAGCTAGGGAATATGTTAAGCAACATGCAGTTGATTTGGAAAAACAATCAGCTGAGCAAGCGGCAAAGGAACAACGAGACAAGCTAAGAGACATAAGGAAAGCTGAAGATAGATTAAAGATTCCAATTTTGTTAGAAGAAATTTCTCAGACTTCAATTGGTACAACTAGACTAAGAGATATTGAAGTAATTACAACCGAATCTAGAAGATTTTGTTGGACGAAAAGTGACAGATATGATGAGTATTTTCACATTAATTTTGGAGAAAAGCTGGTCAAAGCAAACTCTGAAGCAGTATATTGTGGAATTTTTGAGGAGGCAGGAACGGTAAGGGCGATAATTCACGCAGGAGAAGATGCATCAAAGAGGAATAAGGCAGGCGATATTG
>JAEHKQ010000224.1 GCA_016838795.1 Nitrosopumilales archaeon | reverse complement strand
GCATCAGAGAGAGAGAGTTTATCTTTGAGTCTGTTGAGTTCACTGAAGGCTTGTCTAAAGTTCTTTTCTTTACGTTCATTTTGACTTCTACTATCCCATATTCTTAGACGCTTGAGAGTCATTTTCATAGAGTTCGATAGAGGTTTTCCTGTGGAATCTCTATTTGTTGGGCCGATTACTGTTGACAGACCCTGATCATGTATTGCTAAAGATGTGCCAATTCCAGTCCTTTCTCTATTCATTCTGTCATCAGGAAATGAACGCCTCTCAGGACCAGTACTTTCTACACGCTCAGATAACACAAAACCGCAGCCACCACAAAAAATCTCACCTGTTTCGGTATCTGTGATTAGTGCCTTCTTCCCACATCTTGAACAACTTTGTTTGATGTCAGGAATTAGATTAACCATGCCTCATTCAAGTGTGTGAGGTCTTAAATGTGGTGATTAAATTAATTATCTACTAACAGATAGGAAGGAAATCTAGATTATTTTCATTCATATCGTCAGGATTAGTTGTAAGAAACCATCGCTTACTTTCAGGATGTTGCTTCTTGTAAACTGATGCCTTTTTGTTATCTTCTAGGGTGTAGAATGTATGCCCACGATCTATCCACGCGATAACTTTGCTAATTGATTGTATGCCATTATCTTGTACTTCAACGTGAGTTATTCTTCCTTCACTTTCTTGTATGCAAGTTATTAGTAAATTTGCCACATTTTATATTTTAAATTCTATTATTTTAGTACACTGTACTAGGATACGAAATATCATTTACAGTTCGTATCAAATGTAGGCGGAAGCCGACAAGGCATGAAATACTAGGACAAAAGCTAATGAATAAGCGAATCGCACTATTCAAAGCGCGCCGTCAGCTTCCGTATTATCACTACGTATATCAAATACTAAAGTTTGATTGAGAGAATATGAACTGTCGCTTACTCTAAACCCTCTACTGCCATTAGCGTTAGCGTTGATCTTACCCTGTTTAATTTTCTAATTTTCCAGGTAATTATGTCCTTTAGGTTTTCTACATTAGCTGATTCAAGCTTTACAAGAATATCATAGGCACCAAAAACTCCGTGGACTTCCTTTACATCCTCAAGCTGTTTTATCTCATCAATTATTTCTACGTCAAATCCCAAATCACAACTAATTAAAACATAAGCTATTGTCATGATATAATTACACAAGTATCATATTTCAAGCCTTTAATGAAACT
>JAEHKQ010000223.1 GCA_016838795.1 Nitrosopumilales archaeon | reverse complement strand
AGTTATGGGAGGAATAGTAGCCACCTTCATTTTCGATTCAATTGAAGGTGAAGATAGACGTTGGGCATCGGTTGCATTCATGATAATACTTTTCATTGTTTCAATTGGAATTGCCAAAAATATGAAAATGCGACTACCTCGCTCTGATAGGAAAAAACTTGTTACAACAGGTATTGGCAGTTACGTCTTTCTCTATCTTTTCTCGTGGATTGTATCGTATACCATTGTGAATGTAAATGGAAACGAAAGTGGTGTTGCAATACCATTTCCTTAGTCTTGAGTTGTGACTAGTTAAATGTGGAAATACAAAACTCCTGGCATACCTGATGAGGACTTTGAACGAACAGATGAAGTCCCAATAACCAAAGAAGAGGTTCGTGTTGTACAAATCGCAAAAGGAAGACTACGACCAGGATTTACGGTATATGATATTGGTTGTGGTAGTGGATCAATTTCAGTAGAGGCAGCACTCCAGGTTGAATCTTCAGGAATTGTATATTCTATTGATGTTGACCCTAAAGCAATAGAGCTGACAAAGAAAAACCTTGAAAAATTTGGAGTTTCAAATGTTTCTGTTATTTTAGGAAATGCAAAAGAAAAGCTTTCAGAACTTCCTCAGGCAGATACAATTTTTGTTGGTGGAACAGGTGGTGATACTAGAGATATTGTAGAGATCTGTCAGGACAAATTAAAGCTGGGCGGTCGTATTGTAATTGGTATAATCTTAATCGAAACTCTGTTTTCTGTATTAGAGAGCATTAAGAAACTCAAATTTACTTCAGTAGATATTACTCAAATTACGATTTCTAAGAGCCGTAAAACCTCTACTGGTACAATGATGCTTGCAAGAAATCCAGTAACTGTAATTTCTGCTACCAAAACTTAGTGGAAAAATCATACCTAATCATATATGCGTTGCAAGTGGAACTTTTTTCAAACCAAAAAAGATTTGGGGTCTAAATGGATTCGATTACATTTGTTATGAAGTGCTATCTAACAACTGTGTGGCTTTTCATGCCTGAAAAAGTTGGGAAAAATGATTTTCATACTCACAGTTATTGGTTCCACTAGCGTAATCATATTTTAATTATGGACATCCTACAAATTTTTCATGCCTGAATTAATCTGCGTTGGGTGTGGGCCAGGCGATCCAGATCTTTTAACGGTAAAGGCTGTAAAAGCTATTCAAAATGCAGACATAATTATGTGCCCTACCTCCAAAGAAGGAAAACCCAGCCTAGCATTATCTGTAATATCTTCAATAATTGATAAAGCAAAAAACCAGAAAATTGTGAACTTAGTTTTTCCAATGACAAAAGATAAGGACATCCTTGAAACAACTTGGGAAAAAAACTCGAGAATTTTAGCAGAAAACGCTCTTTCTGGAAAAAAAGTTGTATATCTTACAGTTGGTGATCCATATCTCTACAGTACGTGGATCTATCTACATAGAGAACTGAAAACAAAATTTCCAGAAATTAAGATCACGGTTATTCCTGGAATAGTTTCTATGTTTACATTTGCATCCAAAGTTGGAATTAGTATTGCAGAGGGCGCTGAAAAAGTTACTATTATTCCATCATGTTATGATCTTTCCCAAGTAAAAGAATTAGCAAAAAATTCTGATACAATGGTATTCCTTAAAGATGGTAGATACTTTGATCAAGTAATCAAACTATTGAAGGAAGCTGGCTTTTCAGATGAATCAATTTTTGCAATTGGTCAGGATCTTGATACTGAACATGAGATTGTTAGGAAACTTACTCTTGGCGAAGTTACTAAAGATACTATGACTACAAAATATTTTTCAATAATGGTGGTAAAGCGTGTCTAAAGTTTATTTTGTTGGTTGTGGACCGGGAGATCCAGAACTAATTACAATAAAAGCTAAAAAACTTATTCAAAAAGCGGATGTTCTAGTCTATTCGGGCTCACTAATACCTCAATCCATAGTTGAACTTTGTAAAAAAGGTAAAAAACATGATGCTGCAAAGCTTATACGCGAAGAAATTTTTGATTTATTAAAAAACAATGCAAAAAAAGGAAAATTTGTAGTTAGGCTTCATGATGGAGATCCCACAATTTTTGGTGCAATTAAAGAGCAAATTGATAATCTACAAAAAGAAGGAATTGAATCAGTTGTAATTCCAGGCGTCACATCTTTTTTGGCTTCAGCTGCTGCATTAGGTACCCAATTAACCCTCCCTGGCGTAACACAAACCATTATTGTTACTAGAGTTGAGAAGAGAACCAAAGTTCCAAAACGTGAGCAGATATCCGAGTTGGCAAGGCATAAAGCTACTATGGTCTTTTACTTGAGTGTGCATCTACTGTCAGATATTGTAAAACAAACAATTGAAGGAGGATATAAAAAATCAACACCGGTTGCAGTAGTTTATCGTGCAAGTTGGGATAACCAGAAAATCCTAACTGGCACTCTCAAAGATATTACAAAAAAAGTTTGGAAAGAAAAAATCACTCGTTCTGCAATTGTAATT
>JAEHKQ010000222.1 GCA_016838795.1 Nitrosopumilales archaeon | reverse complement strand
GTTCTATCGATGTGTAAAATGCAATTTTACGTGGCGTAATTACGCATAACTTTTAACTCGAACATTTAGAACATGTGATTGAGTCTTGGTATTTTCAGCTAAAACAAGTGGTTCAGACGATCTGAAGGCAATAATTTCTGCCATATCTACACTAGTTGAGGAAGCCACTTTTGTGGCCTCTGCCGAAGGAATAACCTTTAAGGGAATGGACCCCTCGCATGTTGCACTAATTGATATCTCTTGGCCAAACTCCGCATTTGAGAAATTTGAATGTGATAGCGACATTAAATTCGGAGTTCGTATAGATGAATTTTCGAAATTAATCAAAAGAGCTGAAAAAAAAGACAGTATTGAAATCAGCATCTCTGATGACAACCAACTTCTTGTTATAATTGGCAAAAATAAAAAATATAAAATTAGATTAATCGAAAGTTCAGCAACTGATACACCTCTCCCAAAAATTCCATACGATGCTAAGATAGAACTATCTTCAAAAGCATTTGACAAAATTTTAGGAGATGTACAAGTAGTTTCTGACTATCTTACCATAAACACTACAGAGGAAAAAGCAGAGTTTTCAGGAAAAGGTGATTCGGGTGAAGTGGTTATTGTTCTTGAAAAAGACACGGAAGACATACAAAATCTAACAGTAAAAACTCAAAGTGTTGGAACATACAGCTTAGAATATCTAACTCCAATAGTTAATGCAGTGGGCACCAAGGCCGATTCAATTACTTGTGAATACTCTAGTGCAAAACCATTAAGAATTGAATTCAAAGTAGCAAATATTGGTAGAATTCACTTCTATTTAGCTCCACGTGTAGAAAGTTAAAGAATTTAAGGATTAATTAAAACAAGTTATACTGATTTGAGATTAGTACTAAAATATGGTGGAACATCAATTTCATCCGCTAAAAAAATTAAGGATATTGCAAAACACATAAACTCACTTTCAAAAAAAAATCAAATTCTAATTGTGTGTTCAGCGATTAATGGAATAACTGATGACCTTATAGAAAAACATCATTTAATCAAGAAAGGAAAAAAAGAAAACGCCAAACGATTAACAGAAAAAATAATTCAAAGACATAAACTACTGGCTAAAGAAACAATATTGAATGCAAAGATAGAGAAGGATCTTTTGAACGACCTAGATTCAGATTTCACAGAACTTGTAGCACTTATTGATGGAATGGTTCTACTAGGTGAGGTGACTCCTCGTTCTTTGGATTACCTCATATCATTTGGAGAACGATTATCAATCAAAATAGTATCTGCAGCATTGCTTGATCAGGAAATAAAATCTGTTCCATTTACTGGCAAGGAAGTTGGAATTGTTACTGATTCTAATTTTGGTGAATCAAGACCTTTGATGGATACTACAAGACTTCGGGTTTCAAAAACTGTAGATTCACTTTTTGCGAAAAAAATAATTCCTGTAGTAGGAGGATTTGCTGGTGCAGACCAACACGGGAGAGTTACTACCTTTGGTAGAGGTGGTTCAGATTACACTGCAACAACCCTAGCTACTTGCATTAGGGCAGACGAAATTTGGTTAATGAGCGATGTTGATGGATTGATGACTGCTGATCCAAAGTTTGTAAAAAACGCCAAGATCTTAAAACAGGTTTCCTATGTTGAAGCAATTGAAATGTCTCTTTTTGGTGCAAAGCAAATTCATCCACGTACATTTGAACCACTACTAACTAAGAAAATACCTATGAGAATTAGAAACACATTCAACCTTAAGAACGAAGGAACTCTTATTACTGCATCTCCAGATGCAGATACAAAAAAGACTGTCAAGTGTGTTAGTACAATACGACACAGTGCTCTGATAGATGTGGGAGGTGGTAGTATGGTTGGAACACCTGGAACTGCAGCAAAAATCTTTACAACCTTAGCAAAAGCTGGAGTGAATGTAATGATGATTTCTCAAAATCCTTCAGAATCAAGTATTACAATTGTTGTAAAAAATACAGATTTGGATAAAGCAGTAAATTCACTGGAAATGGAACTATTAGGAAAAACAATCAAAAAACTTGAAGTTACAACCAACGTTGCAATCATCGCTCTGATAGGATCTGGAATGAGAGGCACCATCGGTGTTGCATCAAGAGTTTTTGGAGCAGTTACAAAAAAGAAAGTGAATGTTGTAGTGATAACACAAGGTTCTTCAGAACTTCACTTGGCTTTTGTTGTGAAAGATTCTGATTGTAAATCTGCAGTTAATGCACTACATGACGAATTTGAATTGACAAAGACCAACTAGGATGTTGGACAAAAAGATTTAAGGGAACATTCGATCGTGATGATGATGAACAAAATTTTCGTGATTGTTGTAATTTCTGTTGTTATTGCCAGTATAGTTGCAATTCCAGCCATAACTGAACAATTTGTAGATGCTAAATCACGAAAAAAAATTCATTTTACTGAAACCATAACCTCATCACAAGATCCAGGTCAGGGGCATGAAAGCCACCAACTTGCATTAATTTTGTCACCAAATGAGGGGACACTTTATGATGGATCGCTAACTTATACTGTAAGTGAACCAGTTCAAATTGTTGTATTACACGAAATCTCTGATTCCCAGGCTGGTGGACAACCAATTTGGACAGTTGACGGAAGTACAACTTATGGACTTTCCTTAATAGACCAAGGAGCTAATGCAGGATCTTTTGAATTCACTGGTGCTGCATTGGCACTACACACCAACACTCCTGATCAATTTACGGCAACTGTGAGTGTTGATGGATGGATTCGTGGCCAACCAACTGAGGTTTTAATGCAAAAAATTGAAACTAAAAAAGAAGAACCAACTCTATTACTTTCTAGAGCAAACGTTCCAGCAACAATTCCGATGCATAAGGGAATGTACAACAACGGAACAGTTCATTATATCATAACAGATACCAACGATCAGACTCATGCTGATATAATTACGCAGAGACAAGATTGGAAAGTAGAGCTAGCTCC
>JAEHKQ010000221.1 GCA_016838795.1 Nitrosopumilales archaeon | reverse complement strand
TTGCAGCTTCTGTCGATTTAACTCAATTTGCTGAAGCTGGACCAGGACAAGGAGTTCCACTTTTGAGGGTTGGCTCAGCTGGCTCAGTAGTTTGTGGTGACAGACTTTGTTCAGAACCCGCACCAGTACCAGAACCCGCACCAGTAGAGGAAGAGGAAATTGTAGTAGAATTAGAAGAAGAGATAACAATTGAAGAAGCAGAAATAGTAGAAGAACCTATGGAAATAAAACCACATGTTTGGATTACCGCAACAGGAACCATTCAATCAATGCTGGATCCAGGAATTGGACATGAAACACATCAGCTTGCAATAATACTACCACCAACGGATAACATCTACAAAGGAATCGTATCCTATGACGCATCGGAACCAATTCAACTCATTGCACTACATGGACCTCTAGCTGAAGGTGAGGACACTGGACAACCGATTTGGGAACTAGATGATGGGACAAAGTTTGCTTTGACCTTCATTGATCCAGAAACATCTATGGGTTCTTGGTTATTCACTGGTAACGCACTTGCAGTACACACCATGAATGAAGAACAATTTACAGTGAGCTACTCTGTCAGCTACTTGGAAAAAGAAATGTCTGATACAGTTATCACTGGAACACTAAACTCCATGATTGACCCAGGAATTGGACACGAAGAACACTCGATAATAATCATTCTTCCACCAAGTGAAATGACATACAGTGGAATATTGACCTATGCTGCCTCGGAACCAATTCAACTCATTGCACTACATGGACCTCTAGCTGAAGGCGAGGACACTGGACAAGCGATTTGGGAACTAGATGATGGGACAAAGTTTGCATTAACCTTTGTCGATAGCGAATCAAACATGGGAACGTGGGTATTTGCAGGTAATGCTCTTGCGGTACACACAATGAATCCAGATGGTGTTACAGTTAGCTATTCGGTCGTAGCAGGACAAAATTAGGCCTCCTTTTTTATTTTTAGTAATCAAACTGTAAATCGAATTTTTTCTGATTTTTTGTGACAAACAGCAAGACAAAAGCCATACTAAATTACAAGAAACTTAGTAGTGCCGTGATACCTGTTCCCACTTTTCAGTCTCTGATTTGACCCAAAGGAACTTTTTTTGCAGAGCTGCCGTATACAGTTTTTCCCATTCTGCACCAACCTCATCTGTCCATGCTTTGAAAATTCTAGGATCGATATAGTTCCTGAGAGACGTTCCTGTGTTATAATCACGAGTTTTTTCAGAAAGATCAACACTCAGACGAATCTTTTCAGTTCGTTCTACATGCTTTTGCTTTTGTTTTTTGATCTGCCCCTTTAACGTCTTGATTCTTTTTTGTTTGGCTTGCTTTTGCTTGTCAGTTTTTGGAGAAGATGTTTCAACCTTTTTCAAAGTGGCTAAAGACTTGTCGGTAGGATTTGTTTTTTCAAACTTTTTCAGAACATCTCGCTTTTTTTGGAGGACCTCATCAAAATTTTTAGGGATGGTTCTCTTGTGGTTACACATTATTGCAGCCCCCAAATTGGCTAATTTCGCATGGTATAGTTTTTCAGCAGGAGTCTTTGATTTAGGGACTTTATTATCTCTAAGATATTTAGTTACAACTTGTGATGCAAGATATGTCCTGAAAACTTTGGCAGTCATTCCTTTAACAATTCCAGAATAATACTCATTTACATGCCTAGAAGTGATATCGTGAAATATTTCATCCGAATCTTTTTTGTTTTCAACTAAATCTTTCAAATTATCATGAAACTGTTTATCGTGGCCTTGAGCTGGAATAGTTTCTTGCCATCTAACAAAGTCCTTTCCTAGAAAATCAAATTCTATTGCATCACCGGTAAGCTTGATGTGCTCCTTTCGAAGAGTAGTCGCACCGACGGTATCAGCTTCCTCGGGATCTTTTTCATCACCAACTCTCATTGAGGTTCTATAGATAAGATAGCATGCGGTGGCGATTCGTTTCAGCTTTGAATCCTTGCTCTGCATATCTTGAACAATTCTATCTTTGATTTTGTCAATCTCTCTAGCAAGGTTCTTTGCTTTATCATATTTTGCCTTGTCTCGTTCCTGTTTAATTCTGGCAGAATCTGCAAGCCAAACGTATTTGCGCTTTTGAGTGAGCTCATCCATCCAACTTGCAATCCACATCGAGTCACGCTCATGAACAACTTTGCCCCAACTTCCTTTTGGAATTTTAGCATCTTCACCTAAGTTGAGTGTAACATCTTTTGGAAAAGCCCGTCGTTTCCATTTTCCCCGCATTGGATGCTCGCCCCTTCCAATGAAAATTCCTGCAGGTTCTGCCATGTAATTTCCAAGCTCGACCTCAACACCATCAATTATTGCTTTACCATATTTTTCTTTGAGTTCTTCTCGAAGCTCTTTTCGTTTTGCGACAAGTTTCTTTTTTTCTTCTTTTGACATCATCTCTTTGAGGTCTTTTTCTTTGTCAACTAGTTTGAAGGCTTGAGAAAAATCGATATTGGAGTATGACAGATTTTTGAATTTGGCGTTGAACGTTTTTGCAAAATCAGCTGTAAAATTTTTCTGAAAAACCTTATCCTGTACATAAGGCGTGTCCTTTTTCTTTGCCCACTGATAGATCATCTCTTCTTGAAGAAGATTCAGTTCTACCGGTTGACCTTTGATCTTTATCTTGATTCCTTGAGATTCAAAGTCTGGAGGAAAAAGAATTCCATTGTGTTGCAAGGTTTTCCACTTCATTTTACCATCATTTCATTCCTAAAATTGCGGACTTTGATAAATTCTCGATTAATTTGTATATAATCTAATGTGGTTCATTTTGGTCACTCTGGATATAGTTCCTTTTTCAGATAATTCTCAAATTCAATGTCAGTTTTCATTTTTTTTGCCTCCAAAAACATTGCGGCATCGGTTCCCACAACGTATCTAGGAAGAGGATTTTTTTCGTTAATTGATTTCACCACAGTCTTGGCAACCTCAACTGGGGCAGTTCCCATTTCTGACATCATCTTTACTCCAGAAACAACCTTGTCTGTAATGTCTTTGTATGGGGAGCCATTTTTTGGTTTCACAACTTGCATCGAAGAGAAAAATGATGTCTTGATAACTCCTGGTTCTATGATAATAGTTTTTACACCAAACTGATCCAGCTCATATCTAAGACACTCACTCAATCCTTCTAGTGCAAATTTAGAGCTGATATATGCAGGAGAGGCAGGGAACCCAATTCTTCCTGCCACAGAGCTGATATTTACAATAAAACCAGATCCTTGTTTTCTCATAATGGGGGCGATTTCTTGAATTATTGTAATAATTCCGAAAAAATTTGTCTCAAATTGTTTTTTAAAATCATCAACTGGAACATCTTCAACACAACCAAACAGACCATAACCTGCATTATTTACCAGAACGTCGATTCTCCCAACTTTGGAAATTATTTTACTAACGGCAGATTTTATGGAATCTCCTTTGTCAACATCCAAAGGAATTATTTCAATATTCAGGTTTTCTTTTTTTGCAGCTTCTTGCAAAGGTGGTGCTTTTTTAGTATCTCTCATACTAGCAAATGTATGAAATCCATCTCTTGCTAGAGCAAGACAGGTTTCAAATCCAATTCCACTTGAACTTCCAGTAACAAGAGCTACTTTATCCATAAAATAGCTGCTTTATCACTACTAATAATTTAATGGGATTGTCACTGCGTCGTTGGATCTCCATCTAATATGTTCAAAACATGTTCTATGATTTGTTGTTGGCCTGCATGATGAACGTCAGTCCTGACCTGATCAGAACCAAGACTTACAAACAGAAGATGGTTATCCCCCAAGGGAAAAGTAATCCTGGTAAGCTTTTCAAATGCTGCTACTGCATATTTTCCATCTCCAAGCTTTGGTTTCAGGGCCTTTCTTGCTTTCCATGCACTAGCTGCTCTTTTGAGTGAAGCCGCAGTTTCATCTTCAGATAGATAGTTGGTGATCCCCTCACGATGATTAACGGCTTTTACATTACCACCCGAATCAGCAACTATACTGTGTCTAATGTTTACGTTAGAATCCATTATAATTTGGAGCAATTGGTCAAAATTCATGAGATATGATACAGCATGATATTACTTAAGCAAAGATGTGATTATCAAAATTGAATTCAATACAAACTGTTAACCACTAGTTGCTGCATCAAACAGGTTTCTAGTATTCTTTATATACAAAACCCTGTAAATTGGCAGTTTTTCTAACAAAGTAAAGCAATGTTTAGACATTACATTCTTTGGTAAAAATAAGTAAGTTGAATAGTTTTTTAGAAAATTAAAATTTATTTTTTTATGGACACAAAAAAATTCTTGGAATATTCTTCATTAACAAATTTTCCAGTTGGGTTGGGAGGGTGTAAGAATGAAGGAAAAAGTTATGATTGCTGTGAATATAACATAACTGTATTTGACAATAAGACACAAGAGGATTCTCTAATTGAGTTTGAAGATCAAGTTGTCAAGTTACATCATGGAGCATTAAAGGAATCCAGATCAAATGTGCTTCTCCAATATGAAAAAATGCAGATAATTTTGGATGAACAATGGGAACTTAGAATGTTATTATCCAAAATTAAAGAAAAGAAAAAAGAAATCTTCAAGGATTACATTAAAAGTTGTTTAATTGATGCACTTTTTTGTGTAGCAAAAAGTAAGTCAGGAATAAAAAACTCTGATGTTTTTGCTTCATCATGGTTAAAGTGTGGAGCATATTATATTTCAGATGCACTTTGTGGATTTAACTATCAAAGACCTAGCCCAACTCATATGTTAGAGCATATCCGAGAATTTGAAAAAAATCGTATTAATGAAACCTTTTCTATTGTAAATGATTGTATAGGAATTGAAAGAGTCACACCATCATTACTTTCTAGAATGTGTAAATCCACTATGGGCTTTTCTGATATGGTCGAATCTAATGGTCATTCAAAAATAATTCAACGAAAACATAATTATCTCGTGAAAAATTCACTTCTAACTGATTGTTATTTTTATTTGGGTTATATCAATAGGAATATTTTGATCAAAATTAAAGGAATTTTACATCAAAAACCCGAATTAATTCATGTTTTGAAAGTAGCTTTTGATATTGAACGCGAGCCTACAAAAATAGAACGTCAGTCTGAGATATTGCAAAAAACCGCTAACGAACTTTTAACACTGAATCCTACATGATTATTCTATTCATAGAAAAACACTAAACTTTTAAAACTATGCCAATGATCAACCTGACATGGTAGATCAAGCATGTGGCTGCGAAGCAGATACCGGTGATCCTGCTTACAAATGTGATTGTGAAATGCAGAGTGCTTGCATTTGTAGTGCCGATTGTACTTGTAAATGTGACGTCTGCAAAGAAGCAGTTTCACAATTATAAGGAACTATTCTAATCTTTTATTTTTATGATTTCAGTTATTCTTCTTCCTGCTCGATACCCCAAGTTTTCACAAGGTCTTGCTGAAACTTTTCTGCTTGCTTTTCGTTGAGCCCTACACCACAATTTTTGTGAGTAGGAACCACAATCATTCCATCCATCTTGAATTCGACTTCATACAGGTGAACATTGGAACATTCGCACATTTTTACAAAAGGAAATTATTATTACCTCTATATTTGCTTATTTGAATAACCTTTAAACGAGGAAATTGACTATTAATATAACTTGAAGACTTTATTTTTCATTTTAACTCTTTTTGTAATTTTAATTTCAGGATCTATCCAATTGCAAAATGCTTTTGCTCAAGTTGATATTATTACAAGTGGCATAAAGGATAATCCAGGAATTTGGTGGGTTGGCGAAGGATTAAAGAAAGGAGATTTTTTTTCGTATGATCTTTGTTTTGTTCATTACAAAGACTGTTCTTTTTTTCAAATGGATATTTGGGTAGAAGGTGATATCATAGTTGAAACTGAAACAAAATGGCTTGTACAAGTCGTAGTCTATGATGGTCCATTTGTTATCCCTGGAAATATGGAATTGGGAAAAATTGCTCCCGAGCCAACTGGTGGAAGTAAAGATATAGGTCCATATCGGAGTGCCTACAAATCTTCAATAATTTGGTTGTCTTCCTTTGCTAATGCAGATTTACCAAAAGAATTCAGCAAACCATCATGGGGAAAAATTGCAAACATTGGTGGTCAACAAATTATTCCAACAGAAATGCAAACTGTCACAGTCCCTGCAGGAACATTTGATACAGCTCTTATTTCTTGGAGAACAGGTGGACAAGATAGTAAAGTTTGG
>JAEHKQ010000220.1 GCA_016838795.1 Nitrosopumilales archaeon | reverse complement strand
GGAGTTGGAGCAATTCGTAAAATTACGTTTGATGATGGTAATGTTGTTGAAGAGATTATTGTTGGCTGGAAAAATGAGGAATACTTTTCATATATAGCGACAAGTGGTTTACCGCTAAGGGCATATCATGCTACAATCTCACTAAAACCAGTAGATAAAATGACTAGCCAAGTAACTTGGCAGTCTTTTCTAAACAGTGATGAAATGACAAAAACACAGTTTTTAGAATTTTACAATTTTATGAGTTCCTTTTACAAAGATTCGTTGGGAAATCTAAAATCTTCGCTTGAGCACCAGGAAATTTAGTTGGGTCAAAGTGTAAATACAATATTTCATGAATAATTTTTGTGAGTGATATCAGGTTTACTCTAATTGGTGTGGGACTCATTTTTTCAGGTTTTTTAGTTCTTGGAGTTTTTGGGCCTGATCACTCTGCTCCGCCAATAGAAGCTGAAGAGTTTGAAAATTGTTTCGAGTATTTTGAAGATAGACCTCCTGTTCCAGTTAGTTGTGATGTTAAATTCCTAGATAAGACAGTCTTCCTTGCTCTAGTTATCACCATACTTGGAAGTGGAATCTATTCTTTGATCAAAGGAGTTAGAGGCAGATGGGACCAAGATGTCAAGCCAGAAGACATGGTGGGTCCAGGTGGAAAAGATACTTCCAAGTATGACAAACCAAATTCTGATGCAAAAGACTAGTTTACAACAAGTGAAAAAATTCTAAGGCGCCAGGTAAGGGATTCGAACCCCTGAGTGCGGATGCACAGCCGTTTTCGAGACGGCCGCCTTACCACTTGGCTAACCTGGCAATAATTCTTGGAATTGTCTCCCAAATAAAGAAAAGCAGAAAAGCCCAACAAATTCAAAAACATCTTTAGTATCACTAGAGATAACAATATTAGAAAATGGGATTAGACCTAAAACCGCTGCTAGTTAGAGAAAGGACAAAGTTAGAATCGTTTGCCTCAAAAGTGGTTGCCATAGACGCATACAATGCAATTTATCAGTTTTTAGCAATTATCAGAGGCCCTGATGGGACACATTTGTCAGATGCGTCTGGTAGAGTGACAAGTCATCTTAGTGGTCTTTTCTATCGAAACATCAATTTTCTTTCTTTAGGTATCAAACCAGTTTATGTTTTTGATGGAATGCCCCCATCTCTGAAAACAGCTGAGATAGAACGTAGAAAACAAATCAAAAAAGATGCCACCATAAAATACGAAAAAGCTATCTCTGAAGGAAACCTGGAAGATGCTAGAAAATTTGCACAACAGACTACCGTAATGAAAGATACTATGATAAAAGATTCCAAAGAAATCTTGCGATTATTTGGAATACCATACATAGATGCTCCATCAGAAGGAGAGGCTACTGCGGCCCACCTCACAAAAACTGGACAAGCACATGCGTCAGCGAGTCAAGATTATGATTCAATATTATTTGGTGCAAAAAAGCTGGTCAGAAATTTTACAAATAGTGGAAGAAGAAAGATTCCTAACAGAAACACCTACATCGAAATAGAACCAGAGATTATCGACACAGAAAAAACTCTCAAAGAATTAGGGGTTACCAAGGAACAAATTGTTGATATTGGAATTTTGATTGGTACCGATTTCAATCCTGATGGGTTTACAAGAATTGGGCCAAAAACAGCCCTCAAAATGATCAAAGAGCACTCGAAGCTAGAAAAAATTCCCCAAATTCAAGAACAATTAGGTGAAATCGACTACAAGCAGATAAGAAAGATCTTTTTGGAGCCTCAAGTTGCTGACATTCCTGAAATTAAATTTGGTAAAATTGATTATGATGGAATCAAGAATTACCTCGTGAACGAACGAAGTTTTTCTGCTGATCGAGTGCAAACATCTCTCAATCGATTAAAGAAATCAATTGAGAAAAGGAGTCAAACGTTAGAGCAGTGGATGGAATAAAATTTCTAAATTGGTTTTTAAGCTACTTATCCAAGACACATGAATTCGTTTTAGGATCAAGAATTGTTCCTTTACCACACTTATCCAAGACACATGAATTCGTTTTAGGATCAAAAATTGTTCCTTTACCACACTTGGAGTGTGTTTCTGTGGGCTGGGTTTTTTCACTAGTGGAAGATTTTGGCTCTGTTATATCTTCTGAAGGAGATTTATCAAAAACATCAGAAAATAATCCTTGACTAGCTCCAACTCCAACTATTGCCAAAATTAAAACAGGTATCACAATCATTATGGGAATTTTTTTGCTAATTGTTTTTTGTTTGGATTGTGAAGCGTATCTGCTAATTTTCTCAGAGTCTGCATACTCACTTTTGCCTATTTCAAATAATGAAGAGCCGCAAACCATACAAAAATTTCCTGCAAGTGGATTCTTGCTCCCACAATGCCAACAATGAATAAAATCTTGTAACTCGGGTTCAGATGTAGTGGAATCCTCATGGTTATCAGTTTGAGGCTTGGGAATTAATCTAAGGAGATATTTGTCTCTCAGGCGTTCTAGATATTTTTGATCAGTATCCCAGAGAGTCTTATTTTGGATGTATGCTTGCTTGATGTGCTCTAACCTGTAGGGATCGCCAGCTCCAAGTTTCAACAGTGCATTAACAGCATCAACTATATCAGAATCATCCATATTGATTTCTCTGTGAGAGTCATTCAAAATTGTTTCTTTTTTATCGATTTTTTAAGTTCGTCGAAGGCAGTTTGAACTTCACTTACTGCTGCACCGTCTTCCAAAGTGCTGATATCGCCAATTTTTTCATTACTTGCAATAGCCTTTAGCAGTCTTCTCATTATTTTTCCACTACGGGTTTTTGGTAGTTTGGAAACAAAGTAAATTTGCTCAGGGGTTGCAATTGGACCAACCCCACTTCGTATCTTTTGGATTATTTCATCTCTGAGAGTTGAAACATCTTTTTTTGAATCTTCTTTGCGAACAGCAAACGCAATGATTTTTTCACCTTTAATTTCATCAGGAACCCCACAAACTGCAGATTCTGCAATGTCTTCATGTGAAACTATACTACTTTCCAGCTCCGCAGTTCCAATTCTGTGACCAGCAACCTTCAAGACGTCATCTGCCCTTCCAAGTAGCCAAAGATAACCATCTTCATCCTTTATTGCATAATCTCCAGAATAGTAGCAGTTAGGATATTTCGACCAATACACATTCTTGTATTTTTCATCGTCATTCCACAGAGTGAGGAGCATTCCTGGCCAAGGCTTTCTGATTACCAAATATCCTTTCGTGTTAGCTGCAACATCCTTTCCTTCCTCATCTACTACAGAAATACTCACGCCGGGAATTGGTCTCGTTGCTGAGCCAGGTTTTAGTGGAATTGTTTCTAAACCAGGAAGTGGTGAAATCATCATTCCTCCTGTCTCCGTTTGCCACCAAGTATCTATTACTGGACATTTTTCTTTCCCAATTATTTTGAAATACCATTTCCAAACTTCTGGATTAATTGGTTCTCCAACGGTTCCTAAAAGTCGTAAAGTAGACAAATCAAATGAATTTGGTAGATCATCACCATATTTCATAAACATTCGAAGAGCTGTTGGCGTTGTGTAAAAAATAGTGACCTTGTATTTTTGAATTATATCCCACATTCTTGACGCGTCAGGAAAGTCTGGAGCACCCTCATACATTACTTCGGTTGCACCATGAAGTAAGGGACCATAAACCACATAGCTGTGGCCAGTGACCCAACCAATGTCGGCAGTGCAGAAAAAGATGTCAGAGTCCTTGACATCAAAAGCCCATTTGTATGTAGAATGCAAATGAGTTAGATAGCCACCAGTTCCATGTAAAACTCCCTTGGGCTTTCCAGTTGTTCCAGAAGTATACAGAATATACAATGGATGATTACTGTCTAATTTTTCTGGTTCACATTCTTCTGATGATTCCGACATCAAATCGTTCCAAAGTTTATCCCTTGAATTTAGTTGTATCTTGTTTTTTGTTCGTTCTAAAACGATTACATTTTGTACAAAATCTAAATCTTTTATTGCGTCATCAACCACTTCTTTTAGTTTTATAACAGAACCTCTACGATATCCTCCATCTGCCGTAATAACAATTTTTGATTTAGAGTCATCAATTCTATCTTTAAGTGAGGATGAGCTAAAGCCTGAAAAAACTACGGTATGTGTTGCTCCAATTCTTGAACATGCCAACATCGATATTGGTAATTCGGGAACCATTGGAAGATAAATTGTGATTCTATCACCTTTTTGCACACCTAATGATTTGAGCGCATTTGCAAATTTTTGAACTTGAATCCATAAATCTTTGTAAGTTAGAATTTTGGATTCGCCATTTTCACCTTCCCAAAGTATGGCAGGTTTTGTTGCTTTGGTTTGTTGATGTATGTCAAGTGCATTGTATGATGCATTAATGAGGCCTCCAACAAACCATTTTGCGAACGGAGATTTCCAATCTAGAGTACTAGTCCATGGTTGAAACCAAGATAGTTGTTTAGCCTGATCATTCCAAAATGAGGTAAAGTCAAAATCGGCTTTTTCCCTAGTCTCAAAATCATCATTTCCGAGACCAATATTGTATTCATCTGCCAAACAAATTCAATCATCAGTATCTCTAGGGATTTCTAAATGTTAATCAGAAAAATCTAGGTTTTTTAGAAAACTACTGGGCGTGCATTCTTTTTAGCCAATCAGGATCTTCAGATTTCTTCTCTTGTGGTTCTTCTGAAGCTCGCTCTGGAGGTTCTGGAAGTGGTTGTGTAACTTCTGATTCTGATTCTGGTTCTGGTTCTGGAGTTGGTTGTGTAACTTCTGATTCTGATTCTGGTTCTGGAGTTGGTTGTGTAACTTCTGATTCTGATTCTGGTTCTGGAGTTGGTTGTGTAACTTCTGATTCTGATTCTGGTTC
>JAEHKQ010000219.1 GCA_016838795.1 Nitrosopumilales archaeon | reverse complement strand
TCTTTTTTCTTTTTGTTTTTAGCAAATGCAATACTTAGTGTACCGCGTTTTGCATCACCTGAAAAAATTGAAATATCAAAAATCTTTGAGGCTGCTTCATCAGGGGAAGTTGCGTCAATTGTTTTTACTGTACTTGGAGTAAATACTGGATTTCTTGCTGTCCTAGCAATTTCCGTCACCATTGTTTCATTAATGCTTCTTCGTTCAACGCAGATGGGTGGACTCAGTAAATCATTTGTATTGTTTTTTAGTTTTCTAATTTTGGGAATTACTATTTTTAGCAGATTTACAGATTATACTCCTAACACCTTTGAAGTATTCCTATACTTTGTTTATCAGCTTGGTATTACTATTGGAATAGTTGAGGGAACCGCTAGAAAAATTAAGAGTGTAGTTTAAAAAAAATCAAATTTTCTTTAATTATAAATAGAAAATTCAAGTGGTTAAAACGTTGATAGTTGATCTAGACCTAAAGGGAGGTTTGGTAATTGTAGTTGGTGGTGGTGGAGAAGCATTAAAAAAAATTAATTCATTGTTAACTCAGGATTGTAAAATTCTTGTTTTAAGTGATAAACTAAATATGCAAATTCAAAAATTTGTGTCAAAAAATAAAATTGAATTTAAAAAAATCAAATTAAGTAATGCTAATTTTCTTTCTAAATACAAGCCATATTTAGTAATGGCAACGACTGATAATAGAGAGCTTAACCGAAAAATTGTATATCAGTCCAAGAAGATGGGCTGTCTTGCATATGCTGCAGATGATCCTGATGTCAGCGATTTTGCCCATCCGTCTGTAATCAATATTGCTGATACCGTTCAGATTGCTATATCTACAGGTGGTAGAAGTCCAGCAATGGCTAGAAAAATTAAACTGAAAGCGGAAAAAATTTTCAAAAAGATTGTAAATAAAGAAGACATCTATCAAATTAAACTTCAGCAGATCGCACGAAATATGGCAAAGAAAAAAATTTCTACACAGAAAGAGAGGAAAAAATTCCTATACTCCGTTTTGAATGATGAAAAGATTAAACAGTTAATAAAAGACGATAAATTTCAAAAGGCACAGAACAGAGCAATGCTGTTACTTAGGAAATGGAAATGAATCAAAATATTATAAATGCCAGGGTGACTTTTCATAGTTCACCAATTCATGTTCTAGAAAGATTTACCTTTAGGGATATAGATAGTGCGTATTCCAATTTTAAAGAACATTCTGAATTGGATGAATGTGTTATAATTCAAACGTGTAATAGGGTAGAATTGTTTGGTTCTGGAAAAAATTACAATATTGAAAAAATTAAAAAAACATGGGCATCTCTTGCAGGGTTAGAAGAAAATGCCTTTAAAGAAAATCTTGAGGTGAGTGAGAACAGCCATGCTTACCATCACTTATTGAAATTAACATCTGGATTAGATTCCATGGTAATTGGAGAAGAGCAAATTTTAGGACAGGTTAAAGATTCTATTACAAAAGCACGAAGTACAAAATCATCAGGACAGTACCTTAACACCCTATTTGATAAGGCAATTCACGTTGGGGCTAGAATAAGAAACACTACTGGAATTAGTAAAGGAGGCATTTCAGTTGGAACCATGGCAGTAAAACTTGCCGAAGAAAATATTGATGAATTAAAATCAAAACACATTTTGTTAATTGGCACTGGTGATATTTCTACACTGGTTGCAAAATCTCTTGGAAGAAGAGGTTATTCTTTCCTTGTTACCAGTAGAACAATTGACAGAGCTAAAGCATTTTGTGAAACGATGGGAGGGACTCCAGTAAAATTTGAAGATGTTCTGTCTAGCTTCCATAAATATGATGTAATGTTTGTTGCTACATCTGCGCCTTATTTTCTCATAACTCATGAAAGAATTTTGAATGCGATAAAAGAAAATAAAAATGGTATGATGATTTTGGACTTGTCAAATCCTAGAACTGTGGATGAGGGAGTTGCCACCATCGGAGGTATAAAACTCATGAATCTCGATCAGATAGCTGAGATGGTTGATAAAAATATGCGAAGCCGAATGGCTAAAGTGAAAACCGTTGAAAATATAATTAACGAGGAACTACCTGTTTTAGAAGCCTCAATGAATAGATTAGATGCAGAACCCATTGTAAAAGATGTTTTCAAAAACATTAATTCTCTTAGAGAAAAAGAATTGAAAAAAGCATTGCAAATGTTAGATGAACAAGATGAAGAAAAAATCAAGATAATTGATGAGCTGACAAAGGCAGTCGTGGAAAGCATACTCTCGCAACCAATGAATAATCTTAGACGAGCTTCAGAACAGGGAAACCACGAGATTCTCGAAGCAGCTAGCAAACTGTTTGATTATAAGAAAAAAGAATAATCAGACTAGGAATATATTTGCTGAAATAGAATTTTTGCTATGTCTTTTCCCGCCAGACGACTTCGTCGACTACGAAGAAGTGAAAAAATACGAGAATTGCTTCAAGAGACAAGACTTTCGCCAAAGGATTTCATTTGTCCAATTTTTGTACAAGAGAATTTGGAAAAAAGACAAAAAGTTGAATCAATGCCAGATATTGAAAGACTTCCTTTAAATGAAATTGTAAGAGAGGTTGGAGCAATTTCTGATTTGGATATTCCAGCGGTGATGGTTTTTGGATTACCGTCAAAAAAAGATGATGCGGGTTCTGCAGCTTTTGATGAAAAGGGGATTGTGCAAAAAGCAATTTCTGAAATTAAAAAAAACTATGGCGAAAAAATGGTTATCATGGCAGATGTATGTCTCTGTCAATATACTTCATCAGGACATTGTGGATTAATCAAAGACAATAAAGTTGACAATGATTCTAGCATTGAAACACTGACAAAAATAGCTGTTAGTCAGGCAAAAGCTGGTGTTGATGTAGTATCGCCTTCAGCAATGATGGATGGTCAAGTAGCAGCTATCAGATTAGGATTGGATGATGCAGGATTTTCTGAAGTTGTAATAATGTCTCACTCAGCAAAACATCGATCTTCATTTTATGCTCCATTTCGTGATGCTGCGGATTGTGCTCCAAAGTTTGGAGACCGAAAAACCTACCAAGTTCCTTATACAAATCTAATGGAAGCAATTAGAGAAGTTGAAGCAGATATCAAAGAGGGAGTTGACATCGTAATGATAAAACCTGCTCTTGCTTATCTTGATGTAATTGCTGAAACAAAAAGACGATTTAATGTCCCACTTTCTGCATATAGTGTTTCAGGGGAATATGCTTTAGTGAAAGCAGCCGCGAATCAAGGTTGGGTCAAGGAAGAAGATATAGTTTCAGAGATTCTATATGCAATTAAGAGGGCAGGTGCAGATATGATAGTAACATATTTTGCAAAATCTGCTGCTAAAATGCTTCAAGGAAATTTATGAGAGACGATCAGCGTTTTGAGATTGAACGTGCTTTAGATTTATTACCACACGTGGTAGGATCAAGCTGGACGACAATATGGTTCAGGATGAATGGAACCAAACACCCCACTAGAGAAGAATATAGAAAGAAAGTAGTTGAATATTTGGAATTACTTGAGCCTCTTTTTGAATCACTTTCTGGAAAAGAAGGTTTTCAAGAGATATCAGAATACATTCAAAGAAGAAAAAATAATGAGATTGAAAAAATTACGAATGGTCTCAATAAGGAAGTTGAAAAGCGGTATGATAGATACGTAGATTATGGTTGAATCTCACAATTTAGGAATTAACATTTGATACGAACTGTTAATCCGATTTAAAGAGATGATGGAGTCTATCAGATATTTTATATGAGCTTGCAGCAGATGATGATGTAGAGGAGAAAGATTCTGGAAGTAACTAAAGGAAGTAACATTGACAACACTCTGCTTGAGCACTTTAAACAAGAGATATGGAGTAAAGTTCCTCATCTGGAAGAGAAACAGGGCGAAGCAAAGATTGTCAACGCAACACCGCTGATTGATCTTACTGAAGATTTGAAAGAATGTGCAAAAAACGTGTTCAAGATGAATCTTGCCGATGCAGATCTGAAAGTTTTCGGCAAGTTTGATTCTAACTTGCTAACAGGCTCGATTAAAGTCAGGCCTGCGGTCCACATAATCCATGATGCTATTGTTACAGGGAAGCTTAGGAGTGGACAGACAATAATCGAAGCTACCTCAGGGAACTTTGGGATAGCACTTGGATTGTTATCTAAACTCGGACTAGTTGTAGTTGCGCTTGTCTCAAGAAAGCTACAGGAGGGAGTTTTTGAGGAATTGAGAAACGAGAATATACGCATCATGGATCTTGACATGGACATCTGCCCTGCTCCAGGAATGAAAGACAGTCCAAATCTTTTGGTTGCAAAAGCAACCGCCGCTAATATTCGTTCACAATTATCTGAGCTTGGGTTTGACCCTGCCATCTTTGATAAAGCAAGCTCTGAGATAGAATCACTTTTAGCTGCACAGGACATCATAAACTTAGCAAAGTTTCTTGCCAAGATCTATGGTTGTTTCTGCCCAGAACAGTATGACAACCAACTGAACATTGATGTTCATAGAACTGTTACCGCACCTGAGATAGACCAACAATTACATGAACAAGGAAATTCACTGGCAGACTTTGAAATTGTCTGTACATTTGGTACTGGCGGTACGTCTGGTGGCCTGAGCAGATACTTGTCTGAAAAATATGGAAAAAAGTCGCTGCATGTAGTATTTCCACCTGGTGATCAAGATGTTGGAGGAATTAGGACAAAAGCCAATGCAGATGGCTTAACGTTATACGAACCTGAGATATATGCTGGACAACATGAAGTGGATTTTGAGCAGGCAAAACTTCTTCTAAAGTTTTTTGTAGATAAAGGTCACGACATAGGTGAAAGTAGTGCTCTTGCACTTTATGCGGTGATACAGATGGCAAACTTTGGTGGCGGTGGAAAGTTTGTCGTAATAGTTGCTGATGGAATACAAAAATACAAAAAGAATCTGGAAGAGATGGGAAAGAAGCAGAATCGTACTCAGGTCTCCCTGCAGGAAGCTGTATCAAACGTAGGCGACTATGATAGAGTAATCTGGGTTCATGCCCAGTATACTCCACGCGAAGAAGGAATAGAGCTAATTGCAAAATCTCTTGGCATTGATAAAGATAAGATCTCT
>JAEHKQ010000218.1 GCA_016838795.1 Nitrosopumilales archaeon | reverse complement strand
CCTTTAGCAACATAAGTTGAAATATAGTAAAAAAATAGCAAAATAATTGATTAAAAAATTAGAAATTCAAGTCAACGAAAAAGGGGAAATCGTTTCACCAACCTATCCAGAACTTGTATCAAAAATTAATGAATTGATTGAAAAAAGCAATAACTAACATGATTAGCTTTTGTTCTGTATCACAGTGTCTTAAATAATTTTAATTCATAAATAATATTTTAAATGCGGAGTGCGAGATTTGAACCCGCGACCTTCAGCTTGGGAAGCTGACGTCATACCGAGCTAGACTAACTCCGCGCATGAGCCATTTGGATCAGTGTTATATAGATTGATGAGATATTATTTTCATGGATGCAAAGTGTCCTAGATGTGAAAAAGTTGCAATTTTAGATGACGAGATGAAATCTGTAAAATGCCCTCATTGTAATTTTGAATCTGACTATGAAAATTATCTTGAAATAATGAAAGATCAGGCGATTAATATGACTGCTGACTATATTCCAGACAGACCAGGATTTTAACTACCAGTAATTTCCTTTATCAGAACAATCAAGGTGGGTTCCACAGTTTGGACATAACATATGACAAGGTTGCAGTTGTATCATCCTATTCTCGCATCTAGGACATTTGATGTCTTTAGTCATATCCTGATTGTTTCATTTTAGTTTAAAAATAATGTCCAAACGTTAATTAGTAGTTCAAATTTTTGTTTGAAACACTTGGCCAACTTCAAGTTAACAATATCTGATAAGAAAGGAAAAGCCATAACAAAAGAATTGAAAGATGCTGAAGCTAATCCTTTACTTGGTTTACAACTGGGTAAAGAAACTGATGCCGCAATTGTTGGGCTATCTGGAAAATTAAAGATAACTGGAGGAAGTGACAAGTCTGGGGTTCCAATGCGTAGTGATATTCATGGCGCATCTAGAAAATACGTTTTATTAACAAAAGGAGTTGGACTCCAAGACGCTGAAAAAGGACAACGAGTACGAAAACTAATTCGAGGAAATTCTATCTCTGAAGAAATCTATCAGGTAAACTGCAAATTTGATGGAATCCTACCAGAGGAAACAACTAAAACTGAAAATTCTGATTCAGATAAAAAAGACGAAAAAGAACCAAAAAAGGAATAAGTTAACATAACCCAATTTAACATTTTGACCATTGCACTGGAAAGAAACCCTACCAGAAAGTTATATCAAAAAATACGGATATCAGTCTTGTGTAAATATTGGAACCGCTGGACATGTAGATCATGGTAAAACAACTCTAGTCCAAGCACTAACAGGAGTTTGGACAAGCGTTCATAGTCAGGAGCTGAAAAGAGGAATAACTATTCGGGTAGGATACTCTGATGCTGCATTTTACAAATGTAAAAACTGTGAAGAGCCTTTAGGATATTCTACTATTCCAAAATGCCCTAACTGTGGGAAAGAAAGTGAATTGTCAAGAGTTGTTAGTTTTGTAGATAGTCCTGGGCATGAAAGTTTAATGGCAAATATGCTTTCAGGTTCCGCTTTAATGGATGGAGCTTTACTAATAGTTGCAGCAAATGAAAAAGTTCCCAAACCACAAACAAAAGAGCATCTTCTTGCGCTTCAAACCTTAGGAATAAAACAAATTGTTGTTGTTCAAAACAAAGTTGATCTTATTACATACAAAGATGCGATGACAAATTATTCTGATATATCAAAATTTTTAAAAGAAAACAAAACCACTAAATCCCCCATAATTCCAGTTTCAGCTCAATCTGGTCTTAACATTGATGCACTAATTGGAGCAATTGAATCAACCATTAAAACACCTACTAGAGGCGAAACTAAAAATGCTGTAATGCATGTTTTAAGATCTTTTGATGTGAATAAACCAGGTGCAAAAATTAAAGACATCAAAGGCGGAGTCGTTGGAGGAAGTCTAACTCATGGAATTTTAAAAACTGGAGACGAAATTGAAATTAAGCCTGGAATATTAAATGAAAAAAAGAAAGTCTATGAAACAATACAAACTGAAATAGTTTCTTTAGGTACAGGTGCAGGGATTGTAGATATAGTTAAACCCGGAGGTCTTATCGCTATAGGCACTAAACTTGATCCATCAATGGCTAGAAGTGATTCACTGATTGGTTCAGTAGTTGGAAAACCAGGAACACTTCCTGAAATCTCCTTCAATACAAAAATAGCTACAAGTTTGTTTGATTCAACAGTTGGAATAACAGATGGAACTAAAGTATTGCCTATTCAAAAAGGCGAATCATTAAGGCTAAACATTGGTACCGCCCCTATTCTTGCCAAAGTAACTCAAGTGAAATCTGAACAAATGGAAGTAGAGTTTAGAAGACCTATTTGTCTTTTCAATGAGGGTAATGTAGCAATAAGCAGAAGAATAGCTGATAGATGGCGATTAATTGGAGCAGGAATAATTGGTTGAGGTTATTTGTGATTCGAGTTTTCTAATACATTTAGCTACCAAAAAGATAAAAAATATAGATAATTTAGAGACAGAAATTGGACAAATCCAATTTATTGTACCTGATGTTGTTAGAAAGGAATTACAACGGCTTTGTGAAAATAAGTCTAAAAGACAAGCAGTACTATCAACTCTTGATTTTATTAAAAAACTGAATACTCTTCAAATTTCAGGAAATTTTGTTGATGAATCCTTAATTTCATATGTAAAAAAACATGGTGGAATAATTGCTACCGTTGATAAAGAATTGAAAAATAAAATCAAAAGGCTAGGTGGATCAATAATTTCATTATCTAATGATAGAATTGTTTTAGAATCTTAGAAAAATTTAACTTGAGTAAAAATCAAATATTCACAGATGGGAGAATTAAAACTCGAAAGTACTGCTTTCTCTGATGGAGAAGAAATTCCTAGAAAATAT
>JAEHKQ010000217.1 GCA_016838795.1 Nitrosopumilales archaeon | reverse complement strand
TTGATGCAAGATCAAAGGAGGAATATGACGGAACGGTAGTCCGTGCTGCAAAACGAGGTCACATCCCAGGCTCAATTAATATCGATTGGATTCTGAATTTAACAAATAATGGAACTTTCAAAAATGACGAAGAACTTTCTCAACTATACCAATTTTCAAAAGATGATGAAATTGTAACATACTGCCATGGAGCATACAGAGCAGCAAACACCTTTGTTGCTTTAAAAAAAATTGGTTTTGAAAAGGTTCGTGTTTATTTGGGTTCTTGGGGAGAATGGGGAAATAGATCAGGACTTCCTGTAGAATAATTTAACCATTTTATATGATCAAACGAACAAACACAATAAATTCTATTTTTAATTGACTGATCTCGTACTGGTAGCAATAATTAATATAGTGTCAAGAAACGATCCCAAACGAATGGTTTCGCGGAAACAAATTTCAATTTTTAGTATAATTTTAGGTGCATCTTTGTTAGTATTTACATTTGCTCCACTACCTGCATTTGCAGCAGAAGGTTCATCTAGTGGTGACTTGTCTAAACCTATTTTGGCTTTAGCTGCTGCTATTGCAATAGCAGGCGGACTCATAGGTACTGGTAGTGCACAACAAGGAATTGGAGCAGCTGGTATGGGTATTATTGCAGAAAAACCTGAAAAATTTGGACAGGTACTATTCTTCTTTGTAATTCCAGAAACACTATGGATTATTGGTTTCGTTCTAGGAATTATTCTATTACTCGATATACTCTAGGGAGAGAAACTTGAGTATAGACATCTTCTTAGATGAGATCGAGAACAGAAAAAAAAAAGACATTTCTGATATTGACAAAGAGTTTGATGATAAAAAATCAGAAATCGAAACTAAAAAAAACACAGCCGTAAAGGAACTCCAAGAACATTATTCTAAGGAGGCTAAAACAAAATCTGAAAAAGAAGCATCTCGAATAGTTGAGGCTGGCAAATTAGAGGCTAAGAAGATTTTATTCAAAGCAATCAACAAAAACCTCGATTCTACGTTTGATGTGATAAAGCAAGAACTTGGTAACTATACAAAAACTTCAGAATACAAGAAAGTTTTAAAGAAAATGGTTGAAACTGCAAAAAAAACCTTTGATGATAAAATAACAATACATTGTCGCAAAGAAGATGAGTCTACTTTAAAAGCTAAGGGTATCACCATTGGTTCTTCAATTCAAACCTTAGGAGGTATTATCGCGGAAAACAGTAATGGTACCAAGGAGATTGATCTAACATTTGAGGAATTACTGCGAACACACGAAGATGATATCAAGACTACAATTTTGGAGAAGATTTTGTAATGGGTTCATCTCCATATTCAGCTTCTTTTGGCAAGTTACGATCAATATCAATAAGTTTTCTTAAACCAGAATTTTTGGAAAGCCTGTTAAAAGCAAATGATGTAAATGATATGATCAAACTTTTAGAACCAACTTGGTATGGTGAAGAGATTAAAAAAGCAGCATCAGTTTATCAAGGCCCATCACTTTTAGAAGTTGCTCTTAATCGCCATCTAGTTATGATTAACAAAATCATTTTAGAGTCTGCACCTTTTAGTGGCAAAAATGCTGTCAGAGCTTATTTATCAAAGTGGGATCTTTACAACATTGAACTAATTCTTTCTTCTAAAATGATGGGAAGAACAATCACAGAAACTGAATCAATGCTGGTCTCTAGTAGAAATATACCCGCAGGAATTGCAGCCGGTAACATTTCACACGATGAGATTAAGATCATTCTTTCCGAATCAGGAGTTGAAGGTGTTGTTAACAAACTTGCAAAGTATGGTTATGGCGTGGAATTGATGAAGTACCTAGATGAATTTCAAAAGACAGGTGATCTTGGACCAATGATGTCTGCAATGCATGCATCATATTATCAAAAGTTACTTGAATCATTAAAATTCTTTCAAGGCGATGAAGGCATTATTAGAGAATTAATTCGTGCTGAGATAGATAAAAAAAACATTCTAACTCTCCTAAAAGCAAAAGAATCCGATGTCGGCAAGGAACTTGTTGCCGGTCATCTTGTTGAAGGTGGAAGAATACCTACGAAGGATTTGACTGATATTTATGAAGTTAAAGATGTTACTGAAATTATATCAAGAATTGATTCTTATTACAAACTTAGTGATTCACTGGAACAATTCAAGACTTCAAAAAGTTTGATTGATTTTGAGATAGCTATCACACAATTCATCAACAACAACTATGTGAAGAAATTGAAAAACATTGCACTATCTATTGGAACAATTTTCTATTTCACTATCAATGCTGAATATGAACATGAAAATCTAAAAAGAATTGCGTATGGAAAACGATACAACTTTTCACTAGATAAGATAAGGGAGATGTTACTGGTTTGAGCGAACTGACATCAAAAGAAAAGATCAAACCTTCTGGCAGACTAGCGATCGTAGGTGATCGTGAGCTTGTAATAGGTTATCGTCTAATTGGAATAGATGACACCTTCATTACTAGTGATGAAGATGCAGGAAAAAAAATTCAAGAGCTATATTCCTCTGGTGAATTTGGTTTAATTATTGCAAGTGATTCGGTGCGATCACAACTTTCATCAAAATTTTTGTCAGAAGTTGAAGGATCGATTGAACCATTGGTATTATTTATGCCATCTCAAAAAGAAACCACTGCAGAAGACGAAGAATCAATAGCAGCTTTGGCAAAGCGTATCCTCGGAATAAATATAGAGGTAAGTTGATGACAGTATTGACAGATGCCATAGTTACTAGAATTTCGGGCCCTGTTGTTGCCGCTAAAGGTCTAGAAGGCGCACGAATGTTTGATATTGTTCGTATTGGTGAAATGGGCCTTGTGGGTGAGATCATTCGTTTAGAAGGAAATACTGCTCAGATTCAAGTTTATGAGGATACTACAGGTCTAAAGCCTGGAGAAAAAATAGTAAATACAAACAGACCACTTTCTATGCAGCTTGGTCCTGGACTGTTAACCTCAATTTTTGATGGAATTCAAAGACCTTTGGATGTCTTAAGAGAAGAAAGTGGGGACTTTATCAGCAGAGGGAAAATGATTCCTGCACTAGATCAAAAGAAAAAATGGGATTTCATTCCAGTTAAGAAAAAAGGTGAACAGGTTGTACCTGGCGAAATCATCGGTGAGGTTCAGGAGACTCCATTAATCAAACACAAAATTATGATTCCACATAATCTTTCTGGCGAACTAGTAGATATTTCAGAAGGACAGTTCACTGTTAATGATAATGTTGCATCTGTAAAGAATAGTAAAACAATTGACATCGGTTTATCAAGTTGGTGGACCGTTAGAACACCTAGACCTGTTCTGAGAAAGCTTCCACCTGAAGAACCATTAATTACAGGTCAACGAATTCTTGATACCTTTTTTCCAATTGCAAAAGGTGGCACTGCTTGCATTCCTGGTCCATTTGGAAGTGGAAAAACAGTAATTCAACAACAGCTTGCTAAGTGGGCAGACAGTGAAATAATTGTGTACATTGGTTGTGGAGAAAGAGGAAATGAAATGTGTGACGTACTTACATCATTTCCTAAACTAATAGATCCAAAATCAAAACGACCTCTAATGGAACGAACTATTCTCGTTGCTAATACTTCAAACATGCCAGTAGCTGCACGAGAAGCAAGTATCTATACTGGAATTACAATGGGTGAATATTATCGTGACATGGGATATGGTGTTGCACTTATGGCAGATAGTACTTCAAGATGGGCAGAAGCATTAAGAGAAATTTCAGGAAGATTAGAAGAAATGCCTGGTGAAGAAGGATATCCAGCTTATCTTGGTAGAAGACTAGCAGAATTTTACGAAAGAAGTGGAAAAAGTATTTTAATTTCTCCTGAAGAACGCCAAGGTTCTCTTTCCTTAATTGGTGCCGTTTCTCCACCTGGCGGAGACTTTTCCGAACCAGTATCACAGAACACATTAAGAGTTACTCGTGTTTTCTGGGCACTAGATGCCAATTTAGCAAATAGAAGACACTTTCCAGCAATCAACTGGCTGACCAGCTATTCTTTGTATGTTGATGATCTGGCTGATTGGTACAAATCTAAGGTTTCTAAGGACTGGATCGATCTTAGAAAAGAGGCGTTAGAACTTTTACAGAAAGAATCAGAATTACAAGAAATTGTTCAGTTAGTCGGATACGATGCACTTCCTGAACCAGAAAAAGGTGTTTTAGATATTGCCCGTTCTATTCGAGAAGACTACCTACAACAAAGTGCATTCGATGAGGTTGATACTTACACATCAATTCAGAAACAATACAAGATGTTGCAAATCATTTTAGAATTTGGTAGGTTGGAAGCTGATGCAATAAAGAAAGGAATTACTGCTGCAAATGCATCTTCACTTACATCAAGAGGAATGATACCAAAAATGAAATGGACAAAAGAGGATCAACTGGAACAGCTAGTTAATGACATTAAATCCAAGATGAAACAAGAATTTGATAATCTTTCAAAGGAGATTTCTAACTAATGTCTAATGTTTCATTCAAAACACTTGACAAGATTGCTGGACCGCTAATATTTGTCAAAGGGGTAGATAACGCAGCATACGGTGAAATGGTAGAAATAAAATTGCCAGATGGAGAAAGACTACCGGGCCAAGTTTTAGATACCAGTCAGGGATTAGCTGTAGTCCAAGTATTTGGGCCAACAATTGGTTTGAATACTACTGGCACTTCTACAAAATTCCTTGGCGAAGCTGCCACGTTAGCAGTTTCTGATGAAATGCTTGGAAGAGTATTTGATGGACTTGGAAATCCTAGAGACAATGGTCCAAAGATTGTATCAAAAGAAAAGCTTGATCTAGTAGGTGCCGGTATTAATCCATATTCTCGAGAAGAACCATCAGAATTCATTCAAACAGGAATATCAAATATTGATGGAATGAATACGTTGGTAAGAGGTCAAAAACTACCAATAATGTCTGCCTCTGGGCTACCACATAACCAACTTGCAGCCCAAATCGCAAGACAGGCAAAAGTTCTTGGAACTGAAGAAAGCTTTTCTGTTGTATTTGCAGCAATTGGAATTACTAGCGAGGAATCAAACTATTTCATTAAACAATTTGAAGAAAGTGGAGCATTAGAAAGAACTGCTTTGTTCCTTAACCTGTCTTCTGATCCTTCTATGGAGCGTATACTTACTCCTAGACTTGCGTTAACTACAGCGGAATTTCTTGCATACGAACGTGGAATGCACGTTCTAGTTATCTTGACGGACATGACAAATTATTGTGAAGCATTAAGAGAAATTGCTGCAGCGCGAGAAGAGGTTCCTGGAAGAAGAGGTTATCCTGGTTATCTTTATACTGACTTGGCTTCAATTTATGAACGTGCGGGAAAAATTAAGGGTAGACAAGGTTCAGTGACACAAATACCAATTCTTACTATGCCTGCTGATGATATTACACACCCAATTCCTGATCTCACAGGCTACATTACTGAAGGTCAGATAGTAATGAGCAGAGAATTACATAGAGCAAATATTCAACCTCCAGTTGACGTCCTAACAAGTTTATCACGTTTAATGAATCAGGGGATTGGTCAAGGACGAACAAGAGAGGATCATAGACAACTTGCAGATCAACTTTATTCTGCATATGCTCAAGGTAAGGACGCAAGAGCATTAGCTGCTATAGTGGGTGAAGGCGCCCTAAGCGATTTAGATAAAAAATTCCTCGGTGTTGCAAACAACTTTGAGCAAAAGTTTGTTAACCAAGGCTTAGATGAGAACCGTTCTATAGAACAAACGCTTTCAATTGGTTGGGATCTATTAAGTGGTCTTTCAGAAACAGAACTAACTCGTATTAAACCCGAATTTATTGCAAAATATGCAAAGAAGACTAGTACAGGTGACACAAAAAAATCAGAGTAAGGTGATAAAAGCTGCCTATAAGTACCGACATTCGTCCTACACGTCTTGAATACTTGCGTGCAAAAAAACGAATCAAAATTGCACAAAAAGGACTCAAGCTGTTAAAGCTTAAACGTCGAGCATTGATCTTTGAATTTTTCAACATCAGCAAGTCATCAGCCAGACTGCGGGGAGAATTAAACTCCGAGCTTATCAAAGGTTACCAAAGTATACGAATGGCAGAAATGCTTGACGGTGAGATGAGATTGGAAAACGAGGCAATGAAAATTCCACAACTGAAGAAATTACTTATCACACCAAAAAATGTCATGGGCGTTAAAATTCCAAGATTGGAGGGAGGAAGAAGAGAACAAGCACTTACCGAATATCTATTAGAAATTCCAGTTTCTATCAGTGAAGCTATCAAAGCTTTCCAAGAAGTTCATAAAATTGTCTTGGACGTTGCAGAAAAAGAGACGACATTGCGAAAACTTCTCTATGAAATTGAAAAGACAAAACGAAAGGCCAATGCAATTGAAAACGTCTTCATTCCAAGATTAGAAGCAGCTGTTAAATTCATCCTATTTAGACTAGACGAAATTGAACGTGATACGTTTACCATGTTAAAGACTGTAAAACGTAAGATGGGTGAAAGAGAACAAACTAAAAAGGAGGCAGAATTAGTTGCAAGGTAATTTTAAAAATCCTCAACAAAAAAAATTTTACTTCATAAAACGAGCAATTATGACAGGTAACATCGTCATAGCAATTTTTGTTATTCTGTATCTAAGTAAAGAATTTCTTGGTGTATAATTATGTCGGCTTCACAAGAACAATACATCAGCTCTCTGAAGAAGATAAAGGAAGTTGAGGAAGGAGTTGAAAAAGAAATTGAAAACCATAGAAAAGAGGCTGATAACAAAATTAGTCAGTTAGATGCTGACCTGAAAAAAGCAATAGCTGATGCTAAAGTAGAAGGCGAAAAACTTGTTGACTCGAGTATAGAAGAAGCAAGAAAAAAGGCTACTGCAGAAACAGAGATAGTAATTCAAGATGCCAAGTCTAAAGCTGAAAATATTTCTTCACAGATAACCACACAAAAAACTCAAGAAATCATCGACATTTTGCTGAAAGGGATGGAATAATGGTTTTAAAACCTGTACCGATGGCTCGTGTAGCTATTCTAGGTTTAAAAAAATTTAGACAACCAGTAGTATCCATACTACACGATCTTGAAATTTTACAACTAGAACCGTTATCAAAAGATGTTTCCACGCTTCTTAGAAATGAACGTGATGGTAAATTAACAAGCCAAATTTCAGATCAACTTCTACGAGTCAAAGCATTATTGACAACTCTTCCTGCAATTCCAGTAACAGAACGAAAACATTTTGCTTCAACTGAAGAACTGTTACAAACTGCCACTTCAGTTGATATTGATGATAAAGTTTCTACTCTTGAAAAAGAAAGAGAATCAGCACTCACAGAAATTAAAGACACTGAGAATAACATCAAATTACTAGAAGAATTTGTCTTTTTCCCTGAAGATTTAAAAATTCTTCAATTATCATCTGCAAATTCTTTTTTTGGTAGAATTCCATCAAAAAAATTTGAAGAATTTAACAAGGTTCTTCAAGAATACAAGCAAGACATTTTTCTTTATTCAAAACCAGAAAAAGATGTAACACATCTTATACTTGTTGTGTTTCCAGGTTTTCCATCTGATGCTTTTGCCAATATTATTCAAACACATGATGTCAAAATAGAAGTAGTTCCAAACCTTGATGGAAAACCTACTGACATAATAACAAAACAAAAAAGTCATCTTGAAAGCCTTAAACAAAAACTTAGACAAATCAATGAAGAACTAACTAAAATTTCAGAACAGCATTATGTGACTTTAAGAGAGCTTGAAGAACAGTTAACAATTGAAAACCAAAAACTTGAAGTTATTTCTAATCTAGGTGTTACC
>JAEHKQ010000216.1 GCA_016838795.1 Nitrosopumilales archaeon | reverse complement strand
TTTTTGTTCATTTTAAATCCAGATAGATTGGAGCTCCTTTTTGACTTGATAAAAGTGCCGCTTCTGCTATCTTTGTAACATTGACTGCATGTCTTGGTTTAACATAAAGTTCGTTTTTTCCTTCAATTGCACCCAGAAAATTCTTAATTTCAACCAAAAGAGGCTCCTGTTTTTCATGTTCATGCTTTTTAGGGCCTTCCTTTGTATGAACTGTAATATCCTGTGAAATAAAGTCAGATGATATTATTCCATCTGTACATACAGCATTAAAAGTTCGAATTTTAGTTGGCGTAATCCAGTTTGATGAAATTATTGCTACTTTGTTATCTTTGAAACCAAGCATTATTGTTGCAAAATCCTCATGTTCATGATTTATTTTTCCTGATCGCGCAAAGACGACCTCTGGCGTATCCTCAAAAAGCCAGATTGCAGTATCTATGTCATGAACCGAAGTATCATAAATTATGCCCACATCTTTAATGTGAAGTGGCATTCTATTTTCACGATGAAATTCCAACATTACAAGTTCACCATACTTTTTTGACTTGACAAAATCTTTTACAACACTAACAGCAGGGTTGAATCTTTCAATATATCCACATGAAAGAATTACTTTATTTTTTTTCGCAAGCTCAAGGAGATCTTCACCTTCTTCCGAAAGATAAGTCATTGGTTTTTCAACAAAAACATGTTTGTGTGCTTGGATTAGTTGTGATGCAATACTAGAATGTGTTGATGTTGGAGTGCAAACAAACGCTACGTCAAATTCTTCCGATTCTAATAAAGAATCTAAAGACTCGTAGTGGTTTACGGAGTATTTTTTTCCAAATTCTTTACTCCTTTCTTTATCTACATCACAAACAGCTGATAGAACTTTTAATTCCGATAATACTCGAGCATGATTTTTACCCCAACCTCCAGTTCCAATTTGTGCAACTTTCATTCTAATATACCTCTGTTAACCAATGAGAATATTTTTTGTTTTTATTCATTACCACTTCAAAATATGCTGACATTAAATTCTTGGTCACCTTTCCTAATTTTCCGGTGCCAATTTTTTTCTTGTCAATTTGTATGATAGGAGTAATTTCAGCTGCAGTTCCGGAAAGGAACATTTCATCTGCTTCATATAGTTCACTTTTAGGAATTTTTCTAATTGCGATCTTATAGCCTAAATCTTGCGCTAATTTGAAAATAGAATCTCTGGTGATTCCTTCCAGAGCAGAAGAACTTATGGAAGGTGTGATTACTTTACCGTCTTTAATCAAAAAGATATTTTCTCCAGGAGCCTCACTTACATTACCCTTTAGATCCAAGAGAACGGCTTCATCAAATCCTTTCCTCTTGCATTCTTGAGTGGCAATTATGGAATTCAGATAATTTCCACCCATTTTTGCTTGTGTAGGTGTTGAAGCATCACTAAATTTTCTCCATGATGTAACACAGGCCTTAATTCCATTTTTGTTAAACAAATCACCAAACGGAAATGAATAGATAACAACATGAGTTGGTGCTTTTTTCGTAACGTGAAGATTAATCCCATAATCTCCAACAAAATAAAACGGTCTAAGATAACATGATCGTTTCAGCTTGTTTTTTTTGCATAGGCCTATGGCAGCCTCTTTAATTTGTGCATTAGTAAAATTAAGTGATATAGAATAGAATCTCCCAGACTTTCTAAACCGTTTGATATGATCATCTAATCTGAAAATATACAGATTTTTTGAATCCCAATAGCCACGAATTCCTTCAAAAATTGTTGTTCCATATTGAATCGCATGAGTTGTTACTGGAACCTTTGCTTTTTCAAGAGGAATAAACTTGCCATCAAACCATACAAATTTTGAGAGAGAAAATTTCATAGAAAAACCAGTGAATGTATCTATAATTAATTTATTTGGTTAAGGCGCCTTATAGACCGCTGATCAAAGCAGGTTTGGTTCATTTTAGTCAATAAATGGGAACACACTGTTTCTTACTAAAAAATTCTATTTTAAATCAGTAACCGCTTTTTTAATAATATCCATAATTTGCTGCTTATCCTTATCTGTCAAAGTATTACCTTCAGGCATTTCATAGAAAATATCAAGAACTTCGTTCTGTAATTCATCAAATTTTGCCATTACTATACGATGCTATATGATAAATTAACTATTGTTTATCAACTTAATTTCAGTAGGATTGTATGAAGAATAGCTTATTTTCTAGAAAGCAATATACAAATCATGAATAAAAACGCGATCTGTAGTAACTGTAAAAAATCATTAGACGATCACACAAAAAATGAATTGCTTTCATGTCAGTTAGAGATCGCAAAAAATATTGAATCAGAAAAAACAGAAAAAGAAATAATTAATGATTTTAATGAAATCAAAAGTGGAGAATTTCATCGAATGAGTGAAAATTAGATGAGTCACATCTTTCAGTCCCCAATTTACTAAAAATCTGACCACAAAAATTACTCACAATTCATTGACTCAGTACTAATTCGAGAATAATATCGTCCACAAATTTGTACATATAATTCACATTCTATAGATATGATATGACCGAAGTGACTGCTTTTTTGTGCGATTCCAGCCAGTCCTATCTGCAATGCACATTTTTTTACACGTGCCCCAAGTGTTCCTAACGGTTCACTTCGGTTATTTTTTTTAATTGTATGTTTAAGCAATTAAATTTAAGGAGAGTTAGTTTTCCCCTAACAAAGTCTTAGTTTTGGAAGGAAATCAATTTAGCATTAGACTCATCTAGTACTTTGCGTAATTGTTTACTCCACTCGTAAAATCCTTCTGGTGTTTCAGGATAATTGTAATAATGGTCAGTAAGCCATTTGTTTTGTTGAGTAGTATACTTAAGTCCCTTTGCAAGTTTTTTGTTAAGTGCTCCACGAATAATCATTCCCAATTTTCCAAGGCCACTAAAGTCAGGATGTTCTCCTTTTGAAATTGCCTCAATATCTAGGTGGCCCAAAAAATGTTTCATGCCATAACTGATTTGATCATTAGTAAGTGTTTGAATCAAACTTCGGAATAATTCAAGACCTGCAGTTTTGTATCCATATTCATTTATGAATTCTTTATTATATTTCCACAATCCTTTTTCCGTCACATCTCCAGATTGTATTGCATCTACTGCGCATTTTCCAATTATTGTTCCTGCAACAAGTGCTGGACCAATACCTCCAGCATCAAGCGGTTTTGGCATCCATGCAGAATCACCAACTATAATGTAACCATTTGCGACCATACAATCATTTTGCCTTCGTACAGATACTTGGAAATTGCCGGTTGCATTGTTTTTGTCTTCAGGATCTTGTGAAAGCCTTGGATTTTTTATAGCTCGATTTCTTTCCACATATTCATTTATGAGTGTAGAAACATTATCATTTTTCCCTAGTCTTTTATTTCGTTTTTCTAAACGGGATTTTTCTACTCCTAAACCTATGTTGACTTTGTTATCTCCTTTTGGAAAAACCCAAGCATAGCCACCTGGTGCAATATCTTGATCAAGATGAATGATACAATAATCAGGATCAAACTCAGTCAAGTCTTCCTCTCCCTTATCAAAATACATGATGTGTCGACCAGTTGATTCTATATCTTTACGATCGATCTTTTTTTCCATTTTGTCTGTATTTTTAATTTGATTTCTTAGCATTGATGTAACACCAGTTGCATCAATGACCAGCTTTGCAGTTTTTTTGTAGGGTTGCTTATTTTGATTATCTATTCCTTGAACTCCATTTACCTGTCCATCATCATAAAGTAATCCAGTTAGATTTATTTCAAAATCAAATTTAATGCCCATCTTTTGAGCCCGTTCGTTTTGGCGCTCAGGCAGCTTTTGTCTATTGAGCATATATCCCTCACCATCAAATGGAATCGAAGTTTCTCTATCTGGAGAAAATGCCATTACACCTTTTACTTTATGTTCAATTTCTGGTTCTGTCCATGGAACTTTGATATGTTCAGTCATATAGTCAACTGTTTCTTTACTGACAGCATCACCACAAATCCATCCACTTACATTTTTACTACCCGGCATGAATTTGGGGCTACGATCAATTACAAGAATTGATAATCCCTGTTTAGCGTAATAAGCAACAGATTGAGCAGCAACAGTACCTGCAAGTCCTCCACCAGCAACTATTACATCGTAGTCGGTCACAATCACTCACCTCGTTAATAGCTATTTAAAATAATCTTGGAGATTAAATCAAATTTTTTGGGTCAGTTCGTCGCGGCGTCTTCAAAGCTTTAGCTCAGACTGAGCGGCTTTTATCTCCTCATTCCCACAAAGATTAACCATCATTTCCTATTAAATTTAATTAGTTTTTTTTAAAAGCTCAGAGAAGATTTTGACAGCATCTTTCTTAGTGTAAATTGGAGTGAAAATCTTTATCTTCACTGGATCTTTTTCTCTAAAATCAATATTTCCCTGAACTAACTTTTGCTTGTCGAATCTTAAATGAAGTGTAGAATTTTGAATTCGCTGTTCCAGACTATCAATCAGCTCTCTTTCCTGTGATTTAGTTAGATTAGAAACAATTTTTCCTACGATTTTTTTTGCATCTTTTTTGGAAAACTTTGCATGCAAGGTTGTTATAGGATTATCAAAATGACCTTTGAGCTCCTGTACTAAAATTTTCTCTTGTTCAATTTCAAATAATTGATTCAACGCATCAAAAAATTTTGAAATGTCTTCTGTAGCATGAATAATTATATCGATGGTGACTTGGATTTTATTATCCATTTTCTAATTGATATTAGGCGTTCTGAAAATATTTAGGCCTGTAGTAATGCAATCTCTTTTTCTGCAGTTCTTACTAGCTTTACTTTTTCTAGGCCAACATGTCTTATTCTAATAAGTTTCTTGGCAGCAGCCATAATATCTGAATTAATCTTACCATAGCAGGTAGCCTGTACAAACTGATCAATTGACATTGGAGACACAGTTTTTTTAATAACATCTTGTGCAATCAATCTAAGGGCATGTTTTCTTGAGGTGTTAAGTTGCCTATGAGTCAGTATAATTACCTTTAATCTAAAAATATATCCGTCTTTTGTTTTTGCATCTGTTATGAAATTTATTTTTGAAGAGCCACGTCTTACAAGACTTCTCAAAAACTCCTTTGCATATTCATATTTTTTAAAAATTGTAATCGCTTTGTTACCTTGTACTTTACTTATCTGGAAGAAAATTTTGTATTGGTGTTGTGATGGATCTCCTTTTAATATATCAAAGAGAGTTACTTCAATAACTCTACCAACAGCATTTTTATCATCAGTAATTGGTACATAAGCTACTGGAACATTGTTAAAAGAATCGGGAGCAAGTATAGTGATCCATCGCTTCTCTCGCCATTTGTCCTTAACTCGTGTCTTTCTTCGTGCCAATTAGTAACGAACTTTGAATCCAAAATATAAGGGTATGTGACTAGATTGTAGATTTTCCAATATAGCTTTGCAAAGCTTTTGGAATATTGATGTGTCCATCTTTAGTTTGGAAATTTTCTAAAATTGAAACCAAAACTCTGGATGTTGCAACTAGTGTACTATTTAGAGTATGAAGATATTGAGTACCTTCATTTGTTTTATCTCTAAATCTAATCTTGAGTCGTCTTGCTTGATAATCTAGGCAGTTTGAACACGATACAATTTCTCTATAGGCATTTTGACCTGCCATCCAAGCTTCAATGTCATATGTTTTAGCAGAAATTTTTCCCATGTCTCCACTTGAGAGAAGCATTACTTTGTAAGGAATCTCTAATTTTTGATAAAACTCTTCAGCAATTTGGATCATCCTTTCGTGCTCATTCCAAGATTCTTCAGGTCTTGAAAAAACAAATTGTTCCACTTTGTCAAACTGGTGTACTCTGAAGATTCCTTTTTGATCCTTTCCATGTGCTCCCGCCTCTTTTCTAAAACAAGTGCTAATACCAGCATATCTTATTGGTAAAAGCTTTCCTTCAACTATTTCTCCAGAATGCATTGCTGCCATTGCGTGCTCTGAAGTTCCAATGAGGTAGAGATCTTCGCCTTTAATTTCATAAATTACATCCTCAAAATCTTCTGCAATTATTGCACCTTCCATAGATTTTCGATTAATGAGGTATGGTGGTTGCACAAGAGAATAATTTTTTTCAACAAGAAAGTCTAGTGCGAAATTTATCAGAGCCTGATTTAGTCTAACCAATTCATTTCTAAGATAATAAAATCGTGCTCCAGAAACTTTTGCTGCACGCTCTAAATCAACTAAATCTAAATTGTCAGATAGATCAACATGATCCTGAATCTGAAAATCAAATTTGGGAATATTCCCCCATTTTCTTATTTCCTTATTTGCAGTTTCGTCAAGACCTCTTGGAACAGATTCATGTATTAAATTAGGAATTGTGTATGCCCGACGAGCATATTCTTTTTCTATATCTTTTTGTTCAAATTCCAAATCTGTTAACGTCTGTCCATCAACTTGTAATTCTTCAACCAATTTTTTAGCTTCATCTTTCTTTCCGGATTTTAGAAGGCTTGAAACTTGAATAGACATTTCATTTCTTTTTTTTCTAAGATTGTCAACTTTTACAATAAACTCTCTTCTTTGTTTTTCTGCTGAAAATAATTTTTCCAGCTTAAAATCTATTCCTCTATCTTTTAACATCTGACGAATTTTGTCAGGTTCATCTCTGAGAATTTTTGGGTCTAACATTACTCAATCACCTTCAATGCAACTTGGACATGTTCAAGCACTTCATCTACAGTAGCAATCAATTTTTTCATACTTCCTTGGCTTTGAAAATTAAAAACAAGTTTGTTATCAAAATTTTCTAGTTCCAGAGTCAAGTTTTCTGGGAAATTAACATTGTCAGGTTCGAGAGCCTTCCTTACGGCTTCAGCTTTTTTATCAGAAATATTCTCAAGAATTACTTGAACTTTGCATGTTAATGACATTGGCTTTTAAATAGTCCAAGAATCCATCCAATTTGTCTTTAGTTATTCTGGCTCCAGCTGCAGCATCATGTCCTCCCCCCACCCCATTAAATTTTTCCGCTCCTATTCTCATTAATTTACTTAAATTCACATTAGATTTACATCCAAATGATTTTCTTGAGGAAAACTTGATTGTGTTTTCATCACCATCTGTTCTTAATATTACAATTTTTCCTGAATTTTTTGGGGAACCTGCAATCAGAGAAGAAATCGTACCTGTCATGGTTTCAGGAACTAACCCTTCAGCATTTACCATTACACAATTCTTACTATCTGAAATTCTCCATCTTTCATTTGCTAAAACGTTCATGTAATTTCTAATCATTTTTCTATATTCAGTAAGAATGCCCTCTCCTTCTTGTAACATCTTATTTCTATCTCCCATGCAAATACCAATCCCTATTCCTGCTTTACTTATCCTTCCACACGAATTCAGCATTGTAGCAAAATCACGTCCATCTCGCAAAAAACTTCTTTTGCCTTCTCTTGGAAAAGAGTAGGTGTATCCAATCAATTCCTGCATAATTTCAGTAGCGTCTTTGCTTCTTGCATGTTCTGATATTTTCTCAACAAGGGCTCTCTTCTCATCCTCTGACAGTTCTGCTGGAACGCGCCATCTTTGTCCGTCTTTCAGATTAATTCCTGCAGAATTTATCAGAGAAAGACAAGCATCTCTATTCCAAGTAAGTCCTTCAATAAATGGTTGTGAAGTAAATGCAAGTGAATCTGGCAGCGGTCTTGTCTCTCTTCCAACTAATAACAAGTCCAAATCCATCTCAAGTAATCCTTGCTCGTTTGCAGTTTTTGCAATTTCAAAATTTTTTCCTGTAAAGGATTTTCTCTCTCCCTGATCTTGTCTATCACCTAAAGCCGAAACAACAGCTATTGTAGAAAGATCAACGTTTCTATAGTCTAAAGAATTTACTGCGAGATATGCCATTCCTCCAGCACAAATTTCGGAACCGCCATCAATTCCATATTTCCATGCATTAATTACCCGTTCATTATCATGCTCATCTTCTGAAATCTCATGATGATCCAATACTAGCCAGTTTTCGGATAGGGTTTCATCAAGGTTTTTTGCAAAGCCACCACCAAGGTCAGTAATTATGTGAAGATCTCGAGAGTTTTTTTTGAGATTTGAAATTACTGATTTATTCAATTCTTTTGTAGTTCTAACCGTACACCTTGCATCTGCACGGATCAATGCTTTTGTAACAATACTGCCAGAGCTTAATCCATCACAATCAATATGTGTTAAAACAAAAATCGATTTTTTTGATTTTATACAATCAGATACTTTATCAGTAAAGTAAGATAGGGATTGCTGCAGATTTTTTGACATCACTCTAGCTGAGCTACTACGGATTTATATTTCCAGTTTTTAGGAAGCTGGCCAGTTTTTTTGTAATATACTGAAAGCCTGTGAACTTTGGCTTCAATCAATTCAAGGGATCTAACATTTCTTCTATCTGCCTTGTTGGTCTTTAGGTGTTTTTGCAAACCCGCTGCTTTTTTGATAATATTATCCAAATCTTCTGGAAGTTCAGGCTTCAGTTTTTTTTCTTGTAAAATTTGCATAAGCGTTTTTTTTGTAATTGCCTTAACAAGAGGAATTGCATGTTGATCGCGAAGCTTTATGCCGATCTGACTAGGCGAAAGATCTTCTTTGGCATATTTTTCAACTAGTTCTTTAACCTGTGCTGAATTTTGAGAAACCCAAGATGATCCCAAAGTAACAGGCCGAATCGAGTGAGATTTCCCATGTCTATGTGTATGTATGCGTCCCATGGCATCTGTGGCTTAGGAACAAAATTAAACGTTACTTGATCTTAAAATATCAAAATTGATAATAAAAAGAAAAGTTAAATATCAACAGAGGTTCTTCTGAACAGGTAAACGCTATGAATAAGACACTAATTGTGAGTATACTTGTCATATCTATTGTAGGTTTCTATGGAACGGCAGGATTGGCATTTGCTCAATACATGGGCAATGTTGGTTCGATGGGCGAAACCGGTTCTTCGACACTTGAAGAGACCCTTCAACTTGCAAGAGATGCAGTGAAAATTTCTGAGGCAAATCCAGGAGCTGGTTCAGGTACACCACTTCTCGATGCAACTGGTATACTTGGTTC
>JAEHKQ010000215.1 GCA_016838795.1 Nitrosopumilales archaeon | reverse complement strand
TTTTTTCTTTCTGATGGAATTTTGATAGAAATATCTGATATTAGTTCAGAAAAAATTTTTGCGTTTTTTCTTCTTTGGTATAAAAATTTAGGTAGTTTTTTAATTTGGATTTTTGCAATGGCTGCACTAATTTCGGGCAATCTAAGATTCAATCCAAATACTCTAGTATCATAACCAGCCACCATTCCGTGATTTCTTATCATCAGTAATTTTTCACATAATTTTTTGCTATTAGTTGTAATGAAACCACCCTCTCCAGATGTTATAACTTTGGCTGGATACAGGCTATAACAGCCAATATCGGAAAATGTACCTGTATGTTTTCCCTTTAAAGTAGATCCTAGAGACTGTGCCGCGTCTTCAATAATGTGTAGGTTATGTTTTTTTGCAAGTTCAGAAATTTGATCGATGTATGCTACATTTCCATAAAGATGAACTGGAATTACTGCTTTGGATTTTTTTGTAATCTTTTTTCTAAGATCAGTTGGATCCATTGTATAATTTTCTTTTAAAATATCTACGAAGATTGGTTTTGCACCTGTTGAAAAAACTGCATTTGCAGTTGCAACAAATGAAAATGATGGCAAAAGAACTTCATCGCCTTTCTTGATATCTAAAGCAAGGAGTGCTGCTTGAAGGGCTGAAGTACCAGAGTTAACAGCAATTGCAAACTTTGATTTTACAAAAGAGGATGCAAGTTTTTCAAATTCTTGAACATTTTTGCCTCCCAGATTAGCTGCTGTAGTGAGATTTCCTTCCTTTAGAACCGTTAAAACTGCATTAATTTCGTCCTTGCCTATTAGTGGAACATTAATTGGAATTTTCACATTTGGTGTGTTCAAAACTTATCTAATAAACTCCACTACGTTGTTATGAATTTTTATATCTCATTATTTGGCATTTCGATAAATGAAAGCTCGTCATCTCGAAGAAACTGATACAGCATACAAAATTTACTTGTACATATTCTATGTTTGTGGTGTAATTATGGTATCAATTACAGTATTTGGAGTTTATTCTATGATGGGTGAATGGATGGAAAATGGAACGTATGTAATGGGAGAGATTTTGAATACAACTATCATTCCATTTGAAAACTTTGCTAGACTGACTACCTGGTTATTTTTTTCAACAATTATTGGATGGTATAGCGTTACAAGAATTGGTTGGAAAAGGACAGCAAGTAACAAGATTGTTGGTTGGAGAATGTCTTTGCTACAACTAATGTTGTTAAGTTTTGCAATAATTAGTCTTTATGAAGTATTATGGAATTTTTCAGTACTGACATCATTAATTACAGCTGAAGTAGTTAATGGGAATTTTCCTGACATCGATACACTGTCAGTGGGTTATCCTGATTCTGATAGACCTTGGAATCTAATTTTTGCTACAAAAATATTCCTTGCTGGAACTATAATTAGTGCACATGCATTCTATCTTAGTACAAAACCAAGAAAAACTTTAGACGATTTTGAGTAACTTTATAGGTTTACAATCTAAACCAAC
>JAEHKQ010000214.1 GCA_016838795.1 Nitrosopumilales archaeon | reverse complement strand
TCAACTGAAATATCCAAATCTAGATTTACTAGCCATATGGGATTGTAAATAGTTTTAACTAGATTGAATTTTCTTAGCCAAAATAATAACTGTTCTCAGATAATCTTTAGCAGTGGAATCTGAAACGCCTATCAATTTTGCTCGTCGGTACAATTCTTGCTTTCTGGGATTACTCAAATACACCTTAAGTAGATAGTTCAACCTATGTGATCTTCTTTCATCATTTTTCATGGTTGAAGTTTGTAAATTCGACTAAAAAGGACGCAGTATAATGATATAACCATGATATTTACAGACAATTATATGAAAAAGGAATTCGTAGTTAGAAGTATTGATGCTGCGCCTGATGGTGCACCATATGTGATCGTATCTTTGTCCTCTGCTAAAGAGATTAAAGAAAGCACAGGTTCCCAGTCAGCTTTTGCTCCTAAAGTTATGGGGTTTACTAACATGAACGACATGATGAAGGATCTTAATAAAATGTTAGGTGGGGTGGGCGGTATGCCAGGGGGTGTAACAGCAATTAAACTTGATATGCATGAATACAAACAGATGAATCTTTCAGTTGGCGACAAAGTTTTTGTTGAGCTTACTAAAGCTGAAAGTCTTGGTGTTTGATTAAATTCTAATGTTTGGATCTTCTACTCTTAGTTTTTCCCAATCAGCCAAGAAATTTTTCAAACCAATATCAGTTAGTTGATGTTTTAACATTTTGGCCAAAACGGCAGGTGGAAGTGTTACAACATCTGCACCGATCGTTGCGGCATCAACTATGTGTATTGGGTGCCTAATACTTGCTACTAAGATCTGTGTACCAAAATTATAGTTTGAAAAGATTTGTTTAATTTGTTTAATCAGATTCATTCCATCTTCACCAATATCATCTAGTCTTCCAATAAATGGACTAACATATTTTGCTCCAGCCTTAGCGGCAAGAATTGCTTGGTTTGGAGAAAAAACAAGTGTAATGTTAACTGGAATGCCTTCAGCAGTTAAAGTTTTACAAGCTTTAAGACCTTCAGCTGTCATTGGACATTTTACAACTACATTTTCACCATACTTGTGTAATCTACGACCTTCCTCAATCATTCCATCATAATCAGTAGCAACAACTTCCAGACTAACATCACCTTTGATAATTTGAACTATTTCTTCCATTGTTTTGTGAGGATCTCCACCTTCTTTTGACAAAAGAGAGGGGTTTGTTGTAATGCCGTCAAGTAAACCCATATCATTATACATCTTGATTGATTCCAGATTAGCTGTATCTAGGAATATTTTCATAGTTTTTTACTCCTTATCTCTTTGACAGTTTTTGCTATATTAATAGATGAAATTCCATGCTTTTCTAGTAAAAGTGGAATTTCTTTGTCTCTACATGATTCACCAAACATGTCTTGGACACCAATACGCTTGATAGGAACAGGATGGCGTTCAGAAACTACCTCAGCCACTGCAGAGCCCATTCCACCCATTATGTTGTGTTCCTCGCATGTAACGATGCAACCAGTTTCACGAGCTGCCCTTTCCATTAATTCAATATCAATTGGTTTAACAGAAAACAAATCGATTACTCTACAAGAAATTCCTTCTTGTTTTAATGATACAGCTGCTTCAAGTGCCATCTTTACTGTAATACCACAAGCTACAATTGTACAATCAGAACCATCGACAAGCGTAATTCCTTTTCCAATCTCAAAATCTTGAGATTCTGTATGAACGATTGGTGTCTTTGAACGTGCCATCCTCATAAAAAATGGACCATATTCTTGTGACATGATCCAAGT
>JAEHKQ010000213.1 GCA_016838795.1 Nitrosopumilales archaeon | reverse complement strand
TTTATTGGCCTGGCTTTGTGTAAGAAATCCTAAACTACAATCGACTTTAATTCCAACCCTTTGATTAATTTCTTCTATTATTTCACAAACTTGCTTGAAATCGTTAGGTGATGGTTCTCTCCATGCTGCCACTAAACAATAAGAATCTGCACCATCATTTTTTGCTTTTTGTGCACCATGTACAATTTCAGAGACTGGTGGAAGTTGATATTTTTCGATTTGTGTATCATAGAATGCAGATTGTGCACAAAATACACAATCTTCACTGCATCCATTTTTTTTGATATTATTCAATTCTTCAATATCAACTTTCAATCCATTGAATTTCCTAGTTATTTCATTAGCAGCCTGTGCTAAAATTTTTAGAGATTTATCAGAAACATTGAAGAGATCTTCTGTTTCTTTTAATGATAGAACTTCTCTTGATAGAACTTTTTGCTTACATTCGTTGATGATTTTATACTCCATTTTCAATATAAAATGAATTCAGTGCTCTAAATAAGAATATTGGAAAGGTTAACCTATAATTATTTTCAGGTTTACTATGTTACTGCTTTGATGGTTTTAATTGTTCTCTGGAGTAGTAAATTCAGCTCTTTTTGTGAGATTGCTAGTGGGGGAACAAGCATAATGATATTTCCAAGTGTTCTCAGGTAGATTCCATTTTTCCTGCCTGCTTCAAAAACAAGTTTATTGAATGATTTTTTTGTTGAAAATGGAGTTTTCTTTTTCTTATCATTAACTAGTTCAATACCCATCAACATGCCTTTATGCCTAACATCGCCTACATGCTGAAATCTTGAAATTTCAGAGATTTGATCTTCAAATATTTTTGAGGTGATTTGAATTTTTTTTATAAGTTTGAATTTTTCATAAAGCAGTAAATTTTCATTCGCAACTGCAGCTGCAATTGGGTTTCCAGTGTAGGTATGACCATGAAAAAGATGTTTAAAATCATAAAAATCTCCTAAAAACGAATCATAGACTTTTTTTGTGGTTAATGTTGCCGCTAAAGTAAGATAACCGCCAGTTAACATTTTTCCATATGCAACAATATCTGGCTGACTTGATTGTGCAGTATACTCAACCATTGATCCAAGACGACCGAATCCTGTTGCAACTTCGTCTAAAACAAACAATATGTCATATTTCTTACAAAGATTTTTTATCTTTCTTTGAAATCCATCAGGATAAATTATTACGCCACCTGCAACTTGTGCACCACTTTCCATTACAAATGCTGCAATAGAATCATCTTTTGAAAATAGTTTTTTAATTTTATTTAGACAATAATTTTGATATTCTAGATATGTATAATCATTGGGCACTCGATATTTGTTAGGAACTGGAATTCGAATTGTTGAAAATAATTGTTTTTTAAATTTAGAGAAAAACTCTGGTACATATCCAACTGACATTGCACCAAATGTATCACCATGATAACCGTTTTCTAATGTTACAATTTTTGTTTTATTTTTAATTTTTCTATTTTGCCAATATTGCAAGGCAATTTTGAATGCAATTTCCATTGCGGTTGAACCGTTATCAGAGTAGAATACTCTGTGCATTCCTGGTGATAATTTTACTAATTTTTTTGCTAGCTTTTCAGCAGGCTCATTTGTTAAATTAAACATGGGAGAATGTTGGAGTTTTTTTGATTGTTTAATTATTGAAGTGATTAACTCTTTTTTTGAGTGGCCCCAAACATTACACCACATACTTGCTACGCCATCAAGAAGTTTTTTACCGTGAGAATCTGTTAGCCACATACCTCGTGCTTTTACTATCTGATCAAAGCTAACCCATTCTTTCATCTGAGTATTGGGATGCCAAACAAAACTATCTTGCTTCATCTATCGGTTGTAACCAAATTCATCTTAATAACCAACCGATGAAAGATTAATCAACAAAGTTGATTCATCATTCATGTTGAAATCTTATTTTATTACAGGAACTGATACTGATGTCGGAAAAACCTGGATCACTGCAGGTTTAGCAAGAGCATTGCGCAATATTGGAATTGATGTCGGCGTCATGAAACCTTTTGCTGCAGGCAAACCACAAAAGATTGGTTTTAAATCAAAAGATGTTGAAATTTTATCGAATGCCGCTAAAGTTAATGACCCTGAAAATTTAGTCAATCCACAATTTTTTCAGATTCCTGCATCACCATATACTGCAATGAAAAATCCCAATGTTCATGAAAAAGTTGATATAAATTTAATTTTACAATGTTTTAAAAAATTGACTGAGATTCATGAATCAATTTTTGTAGAAGGTATGGGTGGCATCATGACACCGATCTTGAAAAATTATTTTGTAACAGATTTGATAAATGATCTTAATTTAGAATCAATAATTGTCACTAGAACGAGAATTGGCACGTTAAATCATACTATAATGACTTGTAAGATGGCTAAACAATATGGAATTAGAGTTAAAGGAATTATAATTAATGATATTGATCCAAATGGTTATGATGTTAAGATTTTAAAAGATGACATTGAAGACATCACAGGAATTTCTGTTTTAGGATCCATTCCTTTCTTTCAGACTTTAGA
>JAEHKQ010000212.1 GCA_016838795.1 Nitrosopumilales archaeon | reverse complement strand
CTTGTCTTAGATGGCATAATAACACAACGACTTCTTGAAAGTGCAAAAAATGTGGGAATCGAATGTGTTATCGGACACAGAGTTGTTAAACTAACAAACCCAGCTGGTTTAACTCTCAAGACATTTTCTGAACTTGGCTTATCTTAGAATTTTTGATGATCGACCTCAAAGTACAACACATCCTAACACTAACATTTCTGTTATCAAAGGGAGCAAAGCACAAATTTGTTTCGATAACCACATCTGCTCTTGGTGCAAGCATTAACAAATCACAACAAGCTGCTTCAAAACATCTTTTAGAATTAGAAACCGATGGCTTTATTGAACGTATGATGTCAGGACGAAATCTTTCTGTTGAAATCACTCCAAAAGGATACTCGGAACTAGTAAAACTTTACACAAACCTTCGCACAAGTTTAGATTTAATTCCATCTCACATTGAATTGAAGGGAACTCTTGTGTCCGGAATGGGAGAAGGTGCTTATTACATGTCATCGAAAGGATACACAAAACAATTCAAGAAAAAAATTGGCTACATTCCATTCCCTGGAACTCTAAACATCAGCCTTTCTAAAAGTGAGTACATTGAAGCTGTGAGGCAGTTCGATGCCCTTGATGGAGTAATGATAAATGGTTTTTCTGATGGAAAACGAACCTATGGATGGGTTAAATGCTTCAAGGCGAAGCTTAACAAGTCAGTCGACTGTCAGCTTATTCGTTTGGAAAGAACACTTCATGACAAAACCATAATTGAATTAATTTCAAAATCGTATATTAGAAAAACAGCAAGACTATCCGACGGAAGCAAGGTAACAATACGAGTAAATCTTAATTCAAAATAATCAAATTCCGTGTATTGCTTTCCCATACTCTCTCTCTATTTCTGAACTAGAAATTTCGGGAATGGGAGACTGCAATCTGGCAACTTTGATATCAAGATTTAATTTTCTGCAACCATCTGTGATGAATTTTTCCTGATGGGTCTGATCATACCCCAAAGCTATGATCTCAGGTTTTATGATCTCAACAGTTTTGAAAATATCTCCCTCTTGACCAATAACGCACAAGTCAACCATGGATAATGAGCTGACCAAATCTTTTCTTTGATTTTGTTTATGTAACGGTTTTCTCTTCTTCATTTTTTGTGCTGTAGTGTCAGTCGCCACTACAACAACCAAAACATCGCCTAACGCTTTAGCAGAATTAAGAGTGTGAATGTGACCCGGGTGTATTATGTCAAAAACACCCCCTGCCAAAACTACTCGCAAAGAACTCCTGCCAATTTCAGTCAAGTTTTTCTTGTCAGTTTCAATTAGGCCGTTTTTGATTAAATTTTCAATTCTATCATTGATGTACTGGTCTGTAAGATGCGTTTTTCCTTTTACGATATCTATAGGATAATTTCCTGTAAAGGAGGATGAGTAAATTGCCGATAGAATGAATTTATCAACTATTTCCAATAGAATATCTCTGCGTTCCTCTTCTTTTAATTCATCTATAAGATTACATTTTTGGTTCTAAACCTTTTGCAATTCTCAATGAATCGACTAACCCATCTGCATATCCAATACTAAGAATCGCCACTTCCTCTTTACCCTGTTCCAAGAATTTTTCTGCATCACGAATATACAATTCTGCATTCTCCAGAACCTCTTGAAATTCCTTAGAATCCTTATAGTAAGGCCCTATCTCTTTGAGCGCCAGCCTCACCATTGGAACATATTTCTCTAGCATTTGTTTTGGAATATTTTTAATTTTATCAGAATTGTCAAATGGCTGATCTAGACATTTTGCCAAAATCTTAATCGCGTCTGCCTCGGTAAAATGCAGTTTTCCGGGAATGATGATGGTGTGTGGCGGCTTTCCAAAATCACTTTTTATCAGCTTTGAAATTTTTCCAGCGATGATTGATTGGATTTTTAACCCAATTCTGGAGGCGACAATTGCAAAAGTGGATGGTGTGATCACATTTCTTTTTTGTTCTTTTTCCGTATCAAGTAATGCATTCAGTGCATTATTCGGTTTAAGGAAAAATTTTGAATCTTGATCGTATTCCAATAACAGTAAAGTGTGGTTGCCGTCAATCAAGTTCTTGTAGATAATGTAGTATGGAGTTGCCATCGTTTTTAATTCCCGGACGATCGTTACAATTCGACCGACTTTGTAATAGTGTAGACCGCTTTCTCCCACCAAAGATGTAAGAGATGATGCCGCGTGAACCGTTTGAGTTTTAATTTTATTCTTTATGGCCCTAGTTCTTAGTTCAATATGAGTAGTAGCTATGTAGGGATCCCCGTAGGATAGCAAAACAACTTTTTTCTTTTTTGCGTTATCCAGAATTTCATTTCCGTCTTCAACTAGCCATCTTTTCGCAATTTTCAATTTTGATTTTGCAAGTTTTTTTATTTTGGAAATCTCTGCTGTAGAAATTGGGCTAGTAAACTGTTCTAGGTAAACTAGGTTAGAATCTTTCAGAAGTTTTTGAGTTGCAACTGAAATGGAATCAATTCCAGAAACGCCTAAACCAACAAACCATAACATTATTTCTTCTTTTTGTCGTGAAGTCTTTTTAAATGGTGTAAGGTTTTCTTTAGGACCTCAATTCCCCTCAAGTATTCGTCAATTGAAACACTTTCGTTGATGGTGTGCGATGCATGAGGATCTCCAGGTCCATATGTGACTACTGGAATCTTGAGTCTGTTTCCAATTACGTTCATGTCTCCAGTTCCAGTTTTTCTTATTAATGTGGGCCGGGCATGTTCAATATCCAAAACCCCTAAAGTGAATGCTCTAACAAGTGCGGAGTTGTGTGCAGCCTCAAATGGTTCGGTTTCATCTAGTATTGAGTAGAACGCCTCGACCTTACGTTTTTTAGCAATCTCCTTAACTGAAGTTGCAATTTTCTCTTCTACCATTTTGCAGTTCATGTGCACAGGAATTCTGATGTCTAGTGTAGACACACATTCTTTTGGAGTAATGTTGTGGCTGGAACCCCCTCTGATTTCAGTAAGTGTCGCAGTCAACATCATGCCCTTTGTTTTTTCTTTCTGATCTGCTTCTAACATATTTTTCAATTCCGTTGTGAATACCGCTGATTCTTCAATTGCGTTCTTTGAGAGCCATGGCGCGCTTGCATGAGCGCTGTCGCCAACATTGATTCGCAGATTGATTGCAAGTCGTCCTTTGTATGCAATTGTAACTTGCTTCAAGCCGCTGGGCTCGCCAAATATCGCATAGTCAAAATCAAGATTATCCCTTACAAGACTTTTAATTCCTGTAGCATTACCTTCCTCGTCTACAGCACCAACAAATGTCACTGTTCCATTGTTGTTCTGTACTGACGCAGCCGCAAACAGCATTGCTAACAGTGGAGCCTTTGCATCGGAAGCTCCTCTTCCAAACAGCGTGTCTCCTTCCTTTCTAACCTTTATTTTTCCAGGAACAGTATCCATGTGTCCGCACAACAGAATTTTTGGAGATCCAGAACCTTTCTTTGCAATCAAGTTTCCAACATCATCAATGTGTATGTCTTCGAATCCAAGATCGTCACACTTGTCTGCAAGAAATTCTGCTAAGGATTTTTCTTCAAGCGATGGAGTGTAAAGCCTTAGAGCTTTCTCTAGCATCTTAACTGCAAATCTAGGTGTTACCGTAAAACTAGTGTCCAATTCTAATTTCTAAAATTAATTGTGTATTCTAACATCAGCGATGGGATGTCTACTTCACAGACTCTAACTGTGTTCTTAAATTCTGTAGTATTGTTAACTTCATGAACCAACAATCCCCTATCTTCGCTTTCCATCAAATCTACACCAACTATTTGTCCGTGGACTGCATTTTTTGCCTTAATACATATTTCTTCCATCTCGTTTGTTATCTCACACTTCTCCGCTCTTCCGCCTAGGGCCATGTTGGTCTTCCAATTTCCATTACCGGAATACCTGTAAATGGCAGCAACTATCTCATCCCCTATCATAATTGCTCTGATATCTCGTGGTGGCCTTTTTACGAATTCCTCTAGATAGTGAATCTGATAGATTGGATACATTTTCTCCCTGCTTTCAATAATTCCCTCGGCAGAATCTTTATCATTAATTTTTGAAATCATTCTGCCCCAGCTTCCCACCGTTGGTTTAATGATCTTTGGATATCCGACCTTTTCCAAGCTCTCTAGAGCCGCATCCCGTGAAAATGCTACTGTTGCATGAGGGGTTGGAACACCTTCTTTTTTTAGTAACATGTGTGTATACAATTTGTTTCCAGCAAAAATTCCAGTCTTCAGACAATTAATTACGTCCACGCCCATTCCTTCAAGCGCAGCAGTTGAGTGAACATTTCTATAGTAGCTTACACATCGCTGTAGGACAGTACCGTATCCATCTTTTTCTTTGTCAAGATCTAAAAACAGTTTTTTGCAGTCTATCATCTGAATGTTGATATTCTTTTTTTTACCTGCCTCTAGGAGAGCTTTTTCTTCCCAACGGATGGTATCATAAAGAACAGTGATGTCAGGAGTCACTGCCCCCAGTCCTCGCCAACCGTTTGGGCTGGCTTTAGTTCAAAACCTTCTGCAGCTTTAACCAATTCAAAACTTGCACCGCATTCTGGGCAAGTTACAATTTCTCCCTCTAAGGCATCACCTGGGATAGATATGTCTGCATCACATTCAGTACATTTTGTCATTTTGTTCTCCCCCTTTTTCCATTCTTGTCATTAATTATCTTTTTTTCAAACCTATCCTCTAATGGAATTTCGATTAGGTCCCCCACCCTTAGACTCTTGAGACCTGCTGCAACAGCTCGTGCACTTTTATCATTTTTCTCTAAACCTAGAAGAGACATGAGGTAGGCAGCACCCGTCTTTCCTGCTAATTCACCAAAGACAATTCTCCGTCTGTTTCCCACTGCACGTGGAGGGATTGGCTCGTATGCAGCCGGGTTTCTTAGAATTGCCGCTAGGTGGGTTCCAGCTTTGTGTTTGTAAGCAGAAGAACCAACAATTGGTTTTGAATCGTATGGTTTTATCGAAGTATAGTCTTCAATT